>NZ_AUTL01000143.1:0-52399 GCF_000498015.1 Pseudoalteromonas sp. TAE79 | reverse complement strand
GACTTGTCGCTTTTGAAAACCCACCTCACGATAGTGACCTTTAGGTAAAAAATCTCGGTCAACTAAAATGACTTGTACCTCATCAGGTGTTTCTGTTTGAGTCAGCGTTTTACCTACTCGGCCTTTTTGTCCGCCAGCTGATTTTTCTGACTTCTCTCTTGTTGGCTTTGTTCGGTTGATATCTTTTGATGGAGGAATGCTACTATTTTGACTATTAAGTCCTAATTTACTAGCTAGCATAACAACGACAACAAGAATGAGTTCAATAGACATCTTCAACGCTGGCGAGAGTGTTTTATCTTCTTGTAACTGAGTTTTAGTTTGCTCAACTATTTCAGTGATATTTATGCTGTTTAAATTCATTAAAGCTAGAGCGATAGGGTAATAGCTCTAGCTTGGCATACTGGCAGGATCAGTCAATAGCTAAAAAAGATCCTTAGAAAATAATTTGTCTTGGTGAATAGTTACAATAAGTTTAACTTTAGGAAGCCCTCGTGCAATTTCGGCTATTTTAAATAGCGGCTTATATAAATTGCGATATGACCAAAAAAAGTCAATAAAAGAAGATTCATCACAAAAAGTTGAATAATAATTAGTGAGTACTTGCCATGAAGATTCACTATATAAAAAGTCGGCTTCATTAATACCGTCTTTTTTAGCTAAAGTTTCAAATGCAAACTTTAATAATTCAGTCGGGATTGGCTCGTTACAATCTCTAAAATAATTTTGTAGTTGCTGCCAAAAATCAAAGAGTTCTTTTTTATATTTAACCCCATGCTTAGCTTTTATTTCAGAGGTATCATTTTGTACTAAATAATGAACATGCAGCTTGGTAACGTTTTCAGGCAAGGTATATTGAATCTCGCCATAATGCTCTGGCGCTCCACCTATAAAAACAAGCTCAAAGTTATAATGAGGTAACCCTTCAATTATTTGATGAACCCAGCTAGATACGCCACCACGCACATAAGGGTAAGTACCTTCTAAAAGCAGTAAAATGTCTGCATTTTTGTTACTCATGCCAATACTCCTGTAAATGACGTAATTCACTGCCCTTAGGTTGTTCTGGGAGTTCTTTTAAGTAGCGTTTACAGTCGTCAAACTTGTTCATACAAAAGGCAACTTCGGCTTTATAAGGGAGAACATGACGCCTTGCCATGCCCGACTCAGTTGCTTTGAGTAGGTACTCATGGGCTATTTCGTATTTGTCTAAGGCTAAAGATATACGCCCTAAAAATATAAAAGTTGCAGGTGTTTTTATGTGCTTAATACTTTGCAATGCAAGTGCTTCTGCTTTTTCTAAAACGTATTTACGCAGTGCGCCTTGTGCTAAGCCTAAATAGCTCAGTTCCCAATAAAGTTCGGCTAGCTGTTTTTGTAAATGACTCAATTTTGGCTGCTTAGTTGTAACTACTATTTCTTGCTGGTACAAACTGATTTTTTCGTTAAGTTTGATTTCTTTACCATCAAGGGTTGAGTAGGCGAGTAGTCGAATATCATCTTCTAAATCTTTAAGTGCTAGCTTTAAAATAGGAATAGCTTGTGAGTCACTCATGTGACGAGCCGCCATTACAGCACTTAAACGCTTGTTTGGCTCATTAGCGTGCTTCAAAATTGCTTTAAGTCCGCCCATAGAATAGGTTGGATTTGCTGATATTGCTCTGGCTTCAAAAGGAAGCTCAGGTATTTTATGCTCCTCTATTTCTATCTCGTCATTCTTGAGAGGTTTACAAAGAGCAAATGTAAGTGCTACTACAACACCTATAATTCCATGTACTGGTAATGTAAGCAATAATAAAAACATGAGTAGCAAAGAGCTATAAGGAGTCGTTTTGTATTTTTTAGGTATAAAAACATAACTAACAATAGCAAAAAAGATGCTAGCAATAGCATGCAATAATATAGCTAAAAACCAATTAGGTGTTTCCAGTACTTCTATTAGTGCAAAGTACTGACAAATAAACCCTAATATAGCCGCTACAATAATTATAATCATGAAAGTGAAACCAATCTCTTTATGTCATCTGAGCTTATAGGTAGTGCAAGTTGCTGCTCAATAACAATATCAAGCTCAGCTAAAGTGCTACCAGTGCGCTCTTTACACCAAGTGTTCATTCGGGCGATAAACCCTGCTTTTTCAAGTTCATCAGCTAATGGCATCAATAGCAGTAATACCTGATTTTGATTATCGTACAAATAAATGTCTAAACCACGGCGTGCTTCACTTAAATAACTCATAAGTTGAGTGGATTTATCAGTAATATTATTAGCTTTTATTTTTAGTAGCTGCGATGGAATGTTGTATCGTTTTGCTTCTTTATTCGCACGTTTAACTTGGCGAATAAAGTATGGATACTCTTCATAAGTCATTACTGGGTTTGTTATTTCATGGCGCAGNATGCCCAGCCATTACAGCAAGTAATGTTAGAGTTGTATTTTTAAGCGCAAAAAATTGTATTCTTTCAACCAAAATAGCGCCGTAAATAGTATTGTTTACGTCGATAAGTGGGATTGCCATATGGTATTTACTTATACCCGATGATGCTTTTTCGTCTTTTACCGATACTAATTCTTTTTCTTCGATCATTGCTAATATAAGAGGATCGTTTTTAGCTATTGGACTCATTTTACCTATAGAGGCAAGTGGTGGCTCTAAAACACTGTCGTTTTCAACTTTATATAACCCCGCTCTTTCTAGCGAACCGTACTCAACAAACAAGTCGATTATTTTTTGCGCTGCGCTATCAAGTCTTCTTTCTTTTAATAGCCCGATAGAGGTTCTTACTGCTTGTAGTGATTCACGTAAACTTAACGTATGGCCAGCTAGCATTTGCTCAATTCTATCGTGAGATGAATTAATTAAATGATACTGACGAGTAAATGTTTCAAGACGATCTGTTACGTACTCAAGCTGAATACTTTGCTGTTGATTAGTACGCTCCCACACATCTCTAAATTCGCCTGTGATCATAATTACAATAATGTAGCCAATCATAGCGTTAATATTGAAGTCGCTTTGCGGTGATAAAATATTTGCTTGAAGTAAAAAAAGTTGGCCAACAAGCAAACATAAAATACTAATAAAGCCTTTTGAAAAGCCATAGCGTAAAGAAACTAAAAGTGGGCCAAGTACAGGCCACGAAAACCCTCCCTCAGTCCAAAATGGGTCCTGTGCGTTAAATAATACAGGCAGCCCTAAAGCAAGCGCGGTAAATATAAATACCTCAGCCCATATTTGTAGCCCAGGAACGTCTCTTGGTCTAAGGAAATGTGTTTTCACTCACTAACCTCTATATAAGAAATTAAATCGGCAATCACATCTTGTGCTGTTGCTGCAATGCTATCGCGGCCCCAGCCACTTTTAGCAATAGTACCTGTCCAAACTGGTGTGGTTTGTCCATTTACAGTGAGTGATAATGTAAGTGCAACAACAGGTTCGCCATCAAGCCCTGCTTTATAGCGCCACTCTTCAATGCTGCCTGTTAGTACATAGTCAGCTTGTTGAGTGCTTAACCATTGCATAGCATTGTCTAAACGGTATTGATCATCCAGTGGTGGAAGCTCTTTGCTGTTTACGCGAGGTGCACGTATTAGAGTTGGTAATTTATTTTGTTGCCAAATACTGGCTAAAATATCTTCAGCACGCTCACCGGCAAGCGGTGTTTGAGCATGATTAACAAGCGGCATTAGTGCCACTGTTTTTGAAGGGCTAAGCTCTATATCATCAGCAACTCTGCTGGTGGTACATGCTGATAATAGTAATACCAAACACGGTATAATTAAACGAAACATACTCTCTCCTAACATTAAAAATGTACGTAATAACCTAATTGTAATTGTGTATCTGAGTTACCCACTTTATTACTACTTTGGTAACCCAGCTGTAATTTAAATAAATCATCGCCCAGTACAGACCAACCTGCGCCACTTGAAACTGATACATCTACTGTATCGTTAAGTGTTTGATAGCCAGTACTTATATCAAATAACCACGAAGGGCTTGCGCCTAGGTATGGTGGTTCTAAAGAACCAGTTGAAGCAAATGAGGTCCCTAGTGCAAAACGTCTAAATGGTTGAAGGTCAACTCTTAGCGGTCTTCTGCTTGCATCTGTATTTATTAATGCATTAACACGTTCAAAGTCTTGCCATTGCGCACTAAAATAAGCGTTCCAAATTGGGCGGTCTTTTAAAATACTGTATTGGTAACGAGCATTATATTCTTGGCCGTTTATTAGTGAGCTGCCATCGCTTCTTCGAGAAAAAGACATCGCTGCTGCTGATAGCTGTACGTTTTGTCTACCATCAATATTGTAGTTAACATAGGCCGTGGCTTTATCTAGCTGAGCATAGCTAAGTAGCGCTTCTGATTGGCGGTTTTCAACATTATATTCAAGCTTTAAACCTACCTGTGTACGCGAATCCCATTGATAACGAGAGTCCAAGCTAAAACCTTGACGGCTAACTAAGCTGCCTTGGTGAGAATCTATTTTTGCATCAAAATACCAACGACCAAATGTCATCTTATCTTCTATCGCGAACAGTAATCCGTTGTTATCAAGATTTTGCTGATTACTTAAACTTAATTTCCATTGCCCATTAGCATAAGGAAAATAAACGTTTACATCGTACTGGCTACTGTTTAAACCAGCCTCTGGCGATAGGTTTATTTCAAGCGCTCTAAAATAGGATGCGCGTGCATTTCTGAGTAAACTCAATTGCGATTCATTTGCCTCGCCAGTGAGTTCTTCGTACCAACGTTGCATGGTGGCATAGGGTTGTTTTAAATAGAGTAGGGCGTTTAGCTCATCTAATTTGCTTAGTGAACCTTCAGCTATAAGCTGTTTCGCTTTATTAAATTCGCCGTTTGTCATATAAAGTTGTAGTTTTTGCCATGGCTCTAATTTTTGTGCGGCCTTGCGCGCTAACCACCAGTTTGTTTGGGGCTCACCAATAGTGTCGGGGGCAAGTTCTTCCATTGTGTTTAATTGCATTAAATGAGGAACAGCCATCGCGCCCGCCCAGCGGAACATTAAGCCTCTGTATGCATATTTATCTTTAGGTAAGTGTTGCAGTAAATAGTGATTAAGTTCAGCAGCATTTGCATAATAACCAAGTTGCTTCATTACATCGGCTAAGTTAACCAGTGTTGTTAAGTCACTTGGATCTGCAATGGCTAATTTACGCAAATAAAAGTAAGCACTATTATATGATTTTTCATAAATAGATAGGCTAGCTAATAGCTGGGTCCACGCATAGGAAGGATCACTTTGTGAATAGCGAGCTAAAATGCGGCTAATCATCACAGTGTCGTGCATTTGCAGTGCTAACCAACCTTGTGCAAGCACAACATCAGGGTTGTATTCGCTTAATTTAGCGGCGCGGTTAAGCGTTGTGTAAGCATAATTTAAATCACTTTGGTTTTGATACCAATTTGAAAGAATTAACCAAGCAGGGTAGAGGGCTTTATTATAGCGCTGCTTATCAAGTTCAGCATGAATGCGTGCAACTGATTTAGCATCATTTACTTGGGTGCTCAGCAATGCAATTTGAATCAATTGACGGTCAGTTTGCGACTCGCTTTTCCATAAATAATCAAGAAGCTCCTGAGGCCTACCTTCAAAGCGCAATTGTTGGTAGTGCAGCATGTCGCCTACGCTTAAAGGGCTTATTTGTTGTAACTGCTCTAATGCATATAGCTCATGAGCTTTGTCTTGGACTCGCATTGCCATGTCTACATTGGCACTCCAAAACTCATCGTCAGAACTTTCATGTTTGTTTTTTAGTACTTGCAGAGCTGTAGAAAAGTCATCTTCTAGCCAAAATGCGCGGGCAATCCAAAGTAAATCTTCTTCATTTTTAGGCCCTTTATATGTAGGCCACAAAGCTCTTAATGCTTTTAAATTACCAGTATCGTGAAGTACTTTTGCTTTCCAATATTGTGATAATGCACTTTTACCATTTATTTGCTCAAAGCGTTCAATATTATTTAACTCTTGCTTTGTGTTACCAATAAATTCGTTAGCTTGCATCCAATTAGCAAAGCCATTTCCTTTTAGATTTCTATTTTGGGCTTTATATTCGTATATATCATTAGCATCTTGGTATAAATATAAAGCGGTGGCATCGTTAATACTATCGGTAAGCATCGAAGGGGTTACGGCTTTGTTAGACATTAGCCATTTAAACTCTCGAAGTGCCTCTTTAGGCTTGTTTTGCCAGCGCTTTATCTTCCAATTTAATAAATGTAGCTCTTTGTCATCTGGGCTTTGTAGTAATAACTTTGCAAGTAATTGCTCAGCCCCTTTTGCATTTCCATTTGCTAAACGCAGGTGCATTGCTTGTGTTAAGTACTCGCTGTTATTTGGCTCGCTCTTTAATAAGCTTTCAATGGCTTGAGCTGCATCTTCTGTGTTGCCAGCCAAGTTTGCTAAATAAAGGGTGCGTTTAACATCGGCTTTGTCACCGTAGGTGTTCCACCATGCATAAGCTTGAATCGGATTATTTGCGCCAAGTGCAGTTTCAATCGCTTTAGCTGCAATGTCAGCATTTATATTTGTTTTATAAATAGCGAATGCTTTGTCAGGTTCCCCTGCGCTTAACCAGTAATCGGCTGCAAGGAGTGGCTGTTTATTTTTTTGATAATACTGAGCAACTTTTGCGTTTAACCCAACGGCTTTTGCAACAGTCAGTATTTGTTCGTTCCAATTTTTATGAGCTCCTATTTTTAATGATAGCTCTTCAAAGCGGTCGTCAACTTTAGCACCACTTGCTAGCCATAATGAGTAAAGCAGCTTTATTTCAAGTGTTGCTTTGCGCTCGCCCCTAGGTAGCTTTTCAAGCTCGTTAGTGGCTTGTGAATACTCACTAAGCCCTATATGTAGCTCAACCAATTTTGCGCGAAGCTTTTCGTTGTCGGGCTCTGCATTGAGTGCTGCATTGAGGTAAGATTTCTCAAAGGTATAATCTTGTGAAAGTGCATCATCTTCAAAAAATAAGGTATGGGGAAATAACGCATAAAGTGCAAAACAACTTACAGCTAGTATCGCTAATATTGTTTTTATAGAAATTAACTGAGGGCGCTTTTTAGTATTCATTATAGAGCAGATCCGTTGCAGTTAAGGTAACCATAAAATTGACCTTTTGGCAGATTAAAGTGCGTCACATTAGTGCGTGTTACACCTTTAAAGTGTTCACCCAAATTAGATACAAATTCGCATGAGCGTGCATTAATTAAATCAAGTGAAGCGGGCACCCATGCTTTAAAACTAACCGGTCCGTTAACTTGCCAGTTATCAATAACAACATTTGCAGACGCTAAATAAGGTTTTTTACTATTTTGGCTATGATCAAAGCTAAGGCGAGCTATGTTATTTATAATATGTATGTAGTCACCTTTTTCAGTTACACCCGATACTCCTTCACTTTGAGCTATGTTTGGCACATCAAAATCGCTAGGTATGCGTAGAGTACGAATGTACTTTGAGCTAAATAACCATTCATTATTACTGTTTTTTGCAAGTGCAGAAAAGTAAAAGTCTTTTGCTACTTTTGCATAGTGGCTTAAATGCACCGGTGTATTTGGCCTTGCTAAAACATAATCAATGTTGTGTTTAAGAGCGTCTAAGCCCGCAAGAACTTCACCTGAATAAAAGTGATAATAAATAGTGTAAGGTTTTAACCTATATGGCTTTTCTGTTATTTCGAATGTTTCGGTTAAGCGTCTAAAGCCGTAATAAGGGCCATGCCATAAGTTTGTGTAAACATTTTCATTCAATATGGGGGCGTAAATTTGATACAGCAAATCTCTTTCAGGGCGACCGATAGGGGAGATGTGAGAAAGGCTTGGGTTATCAGCATTTACATCAGTATTACCGCCATTGACATTTAACACGCCAGCGTCACGAGCAAGTTCAAGTGCTTTTGGGCCAGGTGTTGCATCACCAGACCATAGCATCATTACTGTTTTTTTATTTTTAGGTGTGAGTTTTTCATCAATGTACTTTATCGAGTCGGTAATTTCTTTTTTAAGGCTAATTGTGTTGTAGCCAGGGACGTCTAGATGAAAACCGTAATCGGTGTCGTCTTCATCTATTTTTTTTCGCCCAGATAGGGCTGTCCAAAAATAGGGATGACTATAAGTGTGTGAAGCAACTTCTACGTAAGGCAGGTTAAAAATACTACGCGCAATGCCTTCGAGTTTGGCACTTTGTTTAGAATGAATACCGCCTTCTTCAATATCAGCTTGGATCACTGATGACGTTAACGGTAGTTTGTAGTGTTTAATTATTTCATCTCGAATTACTTCTGCTGAATAAGGCTTACCTGCGTAGTGGGCAACACTTGTAAATCCATCTCCATCGATATGCAAAGTAAGCATTCGCCTGCCGCTTTCGGTGGTTGTATCTGGCACTAATATAGGTGGTAACCCCATTGCTTGAGTAAGTAATGTACGCGGATCAATAACCCATTTGCTGCCTTCCATCGGAAATGTGTCAATTAACCAAGGAGCGGCCACGACTGCACCATATTTAGTTTTAGCCGCTTGTAAAATACTTATATTATTAGCAGACTTTATTGTTATTAGAGGAGTCGCATCAGTTGCTAATTTAAGTAAGTATGGTTTAACAATAGGGGGAGGTTTTGTTGACTCCCCTTTGAGCCAAGGTGCAAAGCTATCTTGTTTATATGGACCTTCAGGTAGTGTGTTTAACGACTCAATACCTAAGCTTAATAATAATTTAGTTGATTGTGGTAACTCGCCTAAAATGAGTTCTGGTACAACACCTAAATTAGCTTCAAGCCAATTGTTTAGTGTTGGTGTGTAAAACGTATCGCTTGTGGTCCACGAGATAATACCTGCATGCAAGCTAGGATCAACTAAAGGTAAGTCGCGCTTTGCCGTATCTATGTAATCAGGTATATATCCCAAATACTCAATCATGGTCGCTAGTTTTAAATGTACGGTAGTGTAAATGAGTGGCTTTACGTTACTGTTGTACGGAATGAGGATGCGTCTTGGTACTGGTGATATAGTTGATGTACCCCATGTTTGTAAGTGTCCATCAGTTACCCAAGGGGTAAAACCTGCCTGCTTAATTTTTTGCGCCATAGTAAGACGGTTGTCAGGCTGTGCATAATCAATAACTTGTACTTTAAAACCAAGCTTTTGTGCCGTTTTTAATTGTGCACTTAGCCAAGCTTGATCGTTCTCGGTGGTTAATTTGTAGCTATTATTGATTGGGTTGTAATGGCTATATAAACCTTCAGCCACTAAATCGCTGGCTAAACCGGTAAGTCTAGGTAGTAACTCAAAGCCTCGGTTGAGGATAAGGTGTTTATTAAACGTGCCAGACAGACTCTTTATAATTGCGACTAAGCCATTTTGTTGATCTGATTTACTGTGCTTATCATCTAAAAGTTGATAGCTGTCTAGAGTATCTAAAAACAAGCCACTGAAGCCTCGTGCTTTTAAAGTAGCTGCGTTATTTTGCACATGTTGTTGCCAATGCGTAGATGTTAAATCGGCAATGTGGCTATTCCAATTAGGGTTAACTCCGAGTGAAGACTCACTTTCAATAAACGACTCACCAACACTTAAATAAGCATAAACAGCTATGTCACGCTGTTTAAACCAATTGAGTTCGTGCTCAGTCACAAGGTCAGGCTGAACTACAACGCGAGAATAAAAGGTCATTTCGGCTAATGGCATCGGCGCTGAGTAGTAAAAAGCGATACTATTATTTACAGGCGTTGCGAATGCGTGAGCCGACACTAAAAGTGCAAGGTATAAAATATACTTCATTAATAATTCATTTTTATTAGATTATAACTGTGGCTCAAAGTGTTGTGTTCCAATTTTTATCTAGTTGTTTGGTATTAGGAATATAGGACTATTATATGTTAATGGAAGTTTAATATCCATATGTTCATTATTTATATGAACCTAAAACCAATACTAACATGACTAATGAGTTAACTCATTACATACGAAGCAATCGAGCGGCTCAGTACGCTATCAAATTAATTTTAGATCAATACAGTCGTTAGAATTTTGAATATAACAAATAGGGTGGTAAATAATATATTGATTAATACAAAGGTCGCAGTGTTTTTAGTGTTCAAATACCTCCTTTGTGACTATAATATCAGCACGCAGAGCAAGGTATGAGTATACTCTCACCAAATTTTTTATTTACTACGTTTTAAACCCAATAAAACATAGTAAACAGTCGTAATTTAACTTTGGCAATTGTCGCTATATATGCATTTATACACCTCGGAGAAAAAATGAGTAATTTAAGCTTGAAAAACAAATTGCTGTTACTAGCTATTTTACCGCTAATGCTACTTTTAATCAGCTTAATGCTGAGCTCTTATTATTTAGAGAATAAAAATCAGCAACAAAATTTTGAATCATTTCAAACTAAGCTGATAAGTGACAAGCAAACGTTATTAAGTACCGAAATTGAAATTGCTAGCAAAATTGCTCGCTATCAATTAGCAAATGGCTCTGAGCAAGATGCTAAAAACGCTTTAAGAGACTTAACATTTGGCCAAGGTGGTTACTTTTTTATATACGACACCAATGGCATTAGTGTTTTTCATGCATTACTAGGTGATGCTATTGAAGGACAAAATAAAATAGGGATGACTGACCCTAACGGTAAAAAAATAATTGTGGGCTTATTAGATCAAGCTAGAAAAGGCGGCGGCGCTTTTAACTATCATTTTCAAAAACCAAATACCACAGGCTTAGTTGAAAAGATGGGCTATGCAGCAATGATACCAGGCACAAACTGGATGATTGGTACTGGCGCATATATGGATGATATAGATGCAGAGCTACTTAAATACCAAACAACAATGCAAGAGCACATGAATGATAAGGTAATGACCTTATTATTAATTGCTTTGTTTTGGGTTGTTTTAACAATTATATGTGCGTTAGTTGCCGCAAACACAATGGTAAAACCAATACAGCGCATGGCGCAAAGCCTTGACGATATTGCAAAAGGTGAGGGCGATTTAACTAAGCGTCTAGACATTGATACTAACGATGAAATAGGTCAACTTGGCGAAGCATTTAATATGTTTGTAAGTAAGCTACATGGCATTATTGCTAATGTGGTTGATGTAACACACGATGTAAAAACAGCTTCTGGTGATATAAATACACAAACACGATTAATTGAAGACAAGTTACTTAATCACAATCATGAAACAGATCTTGTTGCGACGGCTATTACTGAAATGTCGGCTACTTCTCATGAGGTGGCTCAAAATACAAACCAAGTGGCAGAGTCAACCCAAGCGGCAACGCAAGAAGTTGCTAAAGCGCAAGAGTGTGTTGATATTTCACTCAGTGAGGTTTCAAACTTAATGGGAGAAATTAACTTAGCTGCTGAACAGGTTGATTCACTCAGTGATCAATCTAAAAAGATTAATAGCGTACTAAGTGTAATTGGTGGAATTGCTGAGCAAACAAATTTACTTGCACTTAATGCTGCAATAGAAGCTGCGCGAGCAGGTGAGCAAGGCAGAGGGTTTGCAGTTGTTGCTGATGAAGTAAGAAGCCTAGCAAGTCGTACTCAAGTTAGCACACTAGAGATTAGCGAAATGTTGAGTGAGCTACATAATTTAGTATCAGATGCAGTTGCTGCAATGCAAGCAAGCCAAAGTAGTTGTAATCGCTCTGTTGAATCCTCTCGTGCTATTTCAGAAAGTTTAGGCGCGGTAACAAGCTCAGTTAGATCAATTAACGACATGAGTACGCAAATCGCGACAGCAGCGCTGGAGCAAAGTAGCGTTACAGAAGAAATAAACCGTAATGTGTTTGCCATTCAAGAAATAGTTAATGAGCTAACTATTTCAAGTAAAACGACCTCTTCGGTCGGTCAGCATTTGGCTGCGCGTGGTGAAAACTTAGGCCAGCTTGTTGGTCAGTTTAAAATTTAACAAAGCTTGAAGCTCTACACTAAAAGCCGCTAATAGCGGCTTTATTTTTGTGGGCGATTTTTTGTAAAAATTATTGAATTTTTTGTATGCGTTAAGGTCTATCAGCATGCAAATATACCTATACAGTGAAATAACCATGCAAAACATGCCATCAATTAAACGTTGTACTCGAGAAGAGTTAGTGCCAGAGCAAGATTTGGGGCGTTTAGTCTCTTTTTTACGTTCGAGATTAGCCATTCATGTTGATGCCAAGTTACTCCCTATGGACCTAACTTCAGCGCAATATATTGTGGTTGTACTACTTGCGAGAGAGTCGGTTAATACGCTTGCAGGACTCTGCGAGTATATGGTTTATGACCGTGGCGCTATGAGCCGCTTACTAAACCGACTTGAAGAAAAAGGACTCATTATTAAAACGCAATGTGAGCTTGATAAGCGCTCAACTATTTTGTGTTTAAGTGAAAAAGGTAAAGCGCTTTGTCCTGAAATTATGCCTGTAGTGAACGAAGTCTATACGCAAGCATTAAATGGTTTTTCAGAGCCAGAAAAAAACCAAATAATCGACTTACTATTCAAAGCTATAAATAATCTTGATTCACTGCCAAACTCCCCCCAAAAGTAGATTATCAATAAAATAGCGATACTGTTTCAATAGAAGGTTAGCGTGCTAATTAGTTGATCTGATTGTGCGCAGAATCTAACTTTGATAATATAGTTGCCTAGGCAATTAAGGTTATCATCTTGTTAGGTTTGTTATGATTGAAAATAATTTGTTAGTACAATTACAGCAGCAATATCCAGAACATACTTTTACGCAACAACACTTAAGTGTTGTCCATAAGGGACGTTTTGCTAACGCGATTGTGTATCGATATAAAGATAATGAATTTGATTTAATTGTTAAAGATTTTAGCCAAAGCCCCTGGTTTATCCGCAAAACATTTGCACGAATGTCGGTAAATCAAGAGTATAAAGGGTTGAGCCGTTTAGCTGAGCTTGATGCAGTTGCTAACCGCTTTTGTAGATTGTCGCCGATAGCGGTTGCTTATAATTATATCGAAGGCACGCCACTGCGCGCTTTAATTCATGAAGACAAAACACTACCTGTTAACTTTTTTAGTGAGCTTGAGCGTCAAGTAGCAAAAATGCATCGCAAAGGCATCGTGCACTTAGACTTGCGTAATATGGGTAATATTTTATGCGGCGCAGACGGTAAACCTTACTTTATTGATTTTCAGTCCACTATTAGCTTTTCTCGTTTTCCACGTTGGTTGCAACGCTTTATGCGAGGATCTGACATGTCAGGCGTATATAAAGCATGGAATAAATTGGGTGAGCAGCCTCTGCCACAAAAAAAGCAAGACTATTTAGAGCGCTTTAATCACGTGCGTAAACGCTGGATTTTTAAAGGTTACCCAATACAGCGAGGCTATGCGTGGGGCGCAGCACTTATTACTCAATTTGTAGATTCTGACTTAGTACGAAATATTACAGATAGACTTTAATTTAAAGCATAAACCGTAATTTAAAAACACCTAATTCATTGTGTGATTTTGCCCATATTAGCCTAGCTAATATGGGATTTTTTTTTATTATAAGTAATCCCTTTAGTTTGCTTACTTGTTGTTTAATCCCTCAAAAATAATTCCTTTTACTGTTTTTTTAATTTTTTAAAATAAATATTAGTACTGCATTTAGTTTGCCCATACAATGCGCAAAAATAGCTTGCGCATGCTTAATAAGTTCACGTTTTTTCTGCAATTTTTTATTGTTCAAGTAGACTATAAATAATGTGCGCTTTTAAATTTTAAGGTTTTAAGATGATTGAGTATCCGGTAGACCAACTTCCACAGCTCATAAATGATTTATTGCAATGCGATACAACAGAACGCAAAAATAAATTATTAGCAGATGCGCAGTTAACGCTTTCAACAGAGCACCTGTCATTACTTTTTGAGGCGATACCAAAAGAACAACGACTTGAAATTTGGCAGTTGCTTGATGAAGACACGCAACACGAAATTTTTGTTAATTTAAGTGAAGATAGTTGTTTGTGGTTGCTACAAACGCTAGAAGACACTGAGGCTTTTAAACTTCTTGATGAAGTTAATGTAGAAGAGCTACTGGAACTTGAAGAAGTTATACCAGAGCGATTTGTTGAGTATGCAAAAAAGCAACTCGATGAAGCGCAAACCAAACAATATGATTTAGCGCAGCAATACCCGCCAGAACAATTAGGTCACTGGTTAGGTTTTGACTTTTTAAAAGTATCCGAGAAGCTAACAGCCGGTGGTGCTAAAAAATTGCTACACAAAGGTTTACCGCAATACAGTGAAGTTATTTATTTAGTAAGCCGCAAGGGTAGTTTAATAGGTGAGGTTGCGGTAAATGATTTAATAAAAGCCAGCGACACCGATAATTTAATGACATTGGCAAATCATGACTTTTCATCGCTCCATGCTGATGATGATTTATATGAAGCGGCAGAAGTGGTGATCCACAGTGAAAAAATGGCACTGCCAGTGGTTAATGCTGATAACAAATTACTTGGGCGATTAACCATTGTCTCTGCTTATGAATTACGACAAGAAATTGCTGATGAAGCAGCCGCTAAAGCCGGTGGTTTACGTGAAGACGAAGACCTGTTCGCAAGTGTGCGAAAAAGTGCTAAAAACCGTGGTATATGGTTAGGCATTAATTTAGCAACTGCCTTTTTAGCGTCGTGGTTTATCGGTTTATTTGGCGCAACGATAGAACAAGTTGTAGCATTAGCTGTATTAATGCCAGTGGTCGCTTCTATGGGGGGAATTGCAGGTAGTCAAACATTAACCGTTATTGTGCGAGGTTTAGCGCTTGGACAGGTTACAGATTCAAACCGTAATGCGTTGCTTAAAAAAGAGCTGCGTGTTGGCGCTGTAAATGGCTTGGTATGGGCGTTTGTAATCGGCCTACTTACCTTTTTATGGTTTAACGACTTAATGCTTAGTATTACGATTACGGTAGCCATATTATTGAATTTAGTGGCCGCGTCACTAGCAGGTGTTGTTATTCCGTCTATTTTAGACAAAATGAAAATTGATCCTGCGTTATCTGGTTCGGTAATTTTAACTACCGTTACCGATATTGTTGGGTTTGTTACCTTTTTAGGTTTAGGCAGTTTATTGCTTTTATAAGCCTTGTACCAATTCGCTTAATTAAGTGAATTGGTATTACTAACAGGAAAATACAATGACCTTTGAAGTCATGATCTGGTGTGCAATTGCTTTGTGTATTTCACAATCGGCAATATTTTCGGGCTTAAACTTAGCGTTTTTTTCACTAAGCAGGCTTCAGCTTGAAATGGAAAGTGCAAAAGGGAACGAGGCGGCCATAAAAGTAATGACCCTTCGAAACGACTCTAACTTTTTATTGTCGACTATTTTGTGGGGCAACGTAGGTATTAACGTACTACTTACACTACTTTCTGATTCGGTATTAATGGGCGCAAGTTCGTTTTTATTCTCAACTATCGCAATTACTATTATTGGTGAAATAACACCGCAGGCTTATTTTTCGCGTAATGCGTTAAAAATGGCAAGCCTACTTTCGCCGTTAATTAAGTTTTATCAGATTCTGTTTTATATAGTTGCTAAGCCAACGGCTTTAATACTCGATGCATGGTTAGGTAAAGAGGGGATTACGTACTTTGCTGAAAGTGAGCTCAGGGGGATTATTCGCAAACACATAGAGGCTGAAGAAGCTGATGTTCAACACGTTGAGGGAATAGGCGCGCTTAACTTTTTTAGCTTAGATGAAATAAGCGTAACGAAAGAGGGTGAGGTAATTGATCCAGACTCTATTATTGCTTTGCCTACTAAGCTTGATTTGCCTATTTTCCCAGACCTTACATTAACAACTGATAATGAATTTTTACGCAAACTACATAAGTCAGGTTATAACTGGGTGATCATTACCAATGAAGACGGTTGGCCTTTATTAGTGGTAGATGCTGACGGCTTTTTAAGATCAGCGTTATTTGAGCCAGATACGTTTGACCCTTATCACTATTGTCACAGACCTATAATTGTTGCTGATGAAGCGATGCGTTTGAGTGAAGTGATTTTAAAAATACGGGCTAATCATTCTTTAGATAAATCGTTTGATGGGGCCATTGATCACGATGTGGTATTAGTGTGGAGCGACGTGAAACGCATTATTACCGGCGCTGATATATTTGGTCGGTTGCTCAAAGGTATGAGTGCACCAAAACTCGAACTGCATGAAAATACAGAGAATAAAAAGCCGCGATAAAGCGGCTTTTTTGTATTTAGTTGGATGGAGCTTTACGCCCAACCTTCGTAGCGCTTACGACGTGACAGCACTATCGTTAATATAATACCTAAAAACAGGCCTAAAAACGCAATAGCACCACCGTAAGTCAGTAGCTGGCGTTTCTCTTTTGAGCTAGCAGCTTCTTTTTGAGTGCGCTCTTGCTCTAGCGTTGTTTTAAGCTTAGTAATTTGAG
Source organism: Pseudoalteromonas sp. TAE79 (assembly GCF_000498015.1). NCBI lineage: Bacteria > Pseudomonadati > Pseudomonadota > Gammaproteobacteria > Alteromonadales > Pseudoalteromonadaceae > Pseudoalteromonas > Pseudoalteromonas sp. TAE79. The sequence goes on along the minus strand of NZ_AUTL01000143.1, from coordinate 35,940 downwards.
CAGATAACTGCAGATTTTGATCTGTTAAAGTTTGATTTTGTTCTTGTAGCTGTGGAAGTTCTATTTGAGCTTGGCGTAGCTTTTCTTGCATAGTGCTCATTTCGCTACTTAGTGTTTTGTACTGTTGGTGTAAGCCCGCTGTTTTAGTAATAAACTTAGTTTCTATCCAGCCTTCGCGGTCTTTATCATCTTTAATTTTTATAAAGCCGTTTTCTTCATTTGATAACAAGGTTAACTTTGTTCCAGCATCTACAGAGCCGAGTAGTCGATAATTTTTACTCGCCCCAGAGCGCATAAAAGTGTATAGATTATCGATAATATAAGCGGTGTTTGCATTCGTTGAATTTGCAGGTTGTGCTTCTTGTGCATAACTCATGAATGTGGTGGCTGTTAAAAGTAGCCCTAATAAACAATGTTTTAGCATTTATCTACCTTGTTGATCTAACTGCGTCCGTTATGAACGTGATTTTTATTTCACATAAGTAGTTAGATAGTATGGATTAAATAGATCAATAGCAAGACTGATATTGTAACCCAGTACGGTAACGCAGGAGTAGTTATTGAGTCCACTAGGTTACAAGCCTCACGCTATGATTAAATTGCTCCTAGATAGAACGAATTTTAATCCACAAAGGTCATCAGGCCCTAAAATAAGGTTAAAAAATTTGCATTGTTAAGGCGCTTTGTTTATTTTGAGCACTTATTTATTTTAAAGGTAATCCGCAAACCGAATGGATACTGAGATAGAACTGAAATTTTTGGTATCAGATGCCGTTATTCCACTGATCCCCTCGTTAATTACTCAATTTGCAAAAACGGTGAAGAATAAACCGTCTCGCAGCTTACAAAATGCATACTACGATACGCCAAGCAGAGAGCTTAGAGCGCTTGATATAGGCTTTCGAACGCGTTGTTCTGACAGCGAATGCGAGCAAACTATAAAGCTTGCAGGTGAAGTGGTAGGTGGTTTACACCAACGTCCAGAGTACAATTTACCAATTGAATCAAGCCGCCCTAATTTAATGGCGTTTGATGCTGATATTTGGCCTCATGGCATGCAAATAAGCGCCATCTCAAAAAACCTGTATCCAATATTTAGTACTAACTTTATTCGTCGTACTTGGTTAATTGAAACCGAAAGTGGCGCTAAAATTGAAGTTGTGCTCGATAAAGGTGAAATTGCGGCTTCGGGTAAAATTGAAATTATTAGCGAGCTAGAAATTGAGCTTGTTGAGGGCAGTCGTAATGAGCTGTTTGCATTTGCAGATATACTAGTTAGCCAAAACTGCATACGCTTGGGTTTGTATTCTAAGGCCGCGCGTGGTTATCGACTTGCTGATGAAAAACCTTTAATGCCAAGCAAATCTATTGGTTTTGTACAATTACCAAAGTCGACTACTCAAGAACGTGCTTTAGTTGAAGCCATGAACTTTGGCATTCGCTTTGTACAAAAGCACGAGCAATGCTATTTCGATAAGCCAAGTTTAAAAACACTTAAACGCGTAACTGACGGTATCAGTTTAATCCGCCATACTTTTTGGCTATACGACGATATAGTATCTAAAGAAAGTACAGAGCACTTACGTACCGAACTTAAATGGTTATTAAGTGAATTAGCGTGGGTAGAAAATGCGATTCAATTAAAAACGTACACGTCTAAACGCCATGCTTTTTATAAAAAAATTAATGCGGCGCCAGCACTTGCTCAAGTCATTGGAGACTTAAAAGAGTTACAGCCAAGCATTGACGATATAAATGCACTGTTTCACAGCGCACGTTATAATCGTTTATTACTGTCGTTAACTACCTGGTTAATCGATAAGCAATGGCGTAAAGACTGGGGGCAAGCAGAGCTTCAAGCGGCTGAGCAAAATGTGTCGTCTATTGCCAATTGGCTTTTTAATAAAGACTGGAAAAACCTGCACGAGTTGCTCCCTAAAGAGCAAACCCTCGATGTCGCTTCGTATTTAAACCTGCGAACTCAGCTTGAAAATAGCCTACTAAGCGGTAACTGTTTAGGATCGTTATTTGATAAAGAAGAACGCCTAGAGTTTAGATTGCCTTGGCTTGATATTTCTCATGGTATTTATGAATTAAGTACGCTTGAGTATTTAAAGCAATTATGTGCAGGGCAAGAAGACGAACAGCTTGCTAAAATCCAGTCATGGCTTGAACAAAAGTCTGAATATTTGGTCAGTGCCATGGAGCAAAGTCGCCTTGCTTCACTTGACATAGAACCTTACTGGCAAAAATAAATGATGCGCTTTTGTAATAAAATTCAGTTGCAAAAGTGTTTATTCGTTATTTTTTTATTAGTTAGTTTTAACACTTACGCTGAGCCCATATGGCATTTGTATAAAAACAAAAATGGCGTAAGTGTGTATTATCAAAGCCACAGTGATAATACCTTTGAAGTAAAAGCGCAGATGAGCGTGAAAGGCGTATCCACCAATGAGTTTTTAGAATTACTTAGTGATACCGGTGCCGCACCCCAATGGCTCGAAAATATATCTCAGGTAAAGGTTATTAAGCACATAAGCCCATCAGAAAATTTAGTGTACAGTTATTTTAATTCCCCTTGGCCTGTTAGAGATAGAGATAGCATTACTTATTCTTGTTATTCACAGTTAACTGCAAATAAAAGCCAATTGCTTATTAGTGCTCGCCCTAATAAGCAGCCCAAAAACAATGGCGTTATAAGAATTACTACTTTAAATGCACGCTGGCTACTGAGTGAGGACAAAGGCCGCCTTGATATTGAGTACCAAGTATATGCTTTGCCTGATGGGGCAATACCTACTTGGCTAAGCAATAAGGTCGGATTGAAAAGTACTTACACCACATTTATGAACTTGCATCATATGCTCACAGATAAAAAATACACTCCAAAACTACCTGTAATCAAAGCAGGTCAATGCTAAATATCGAATATATAATAATTTAATGCTGTGTTGAGTAGTCTTTAACTACGCTTAAGCAATAATGACACGCTATTATTTGGAGAATTGATGAAGTATTTAGTGGCTATATTATGTTTGATACACAGCCCATTCTTATTAGCTCAAGAATATACCTTTGGTGTAGTGCCGCAATACGAGCCGCAAAAGCTAAATACTATTTGGCAACCTTTGTTAAAGCAAGTAAGTAAGCAAACGGGAGTAACAATAAAGCTAATTACAGTTGAGTCTATTCCTGTATTTGAAAAAGCCTTTGCTAATGGTGAGTACGACTTTGCATATATGAACCCATGGCATAGTGTTGTAGCATACGAAAAACAGGGATATTTACCACTAATAAAAGATGCAGGGCGAAAGCTGCAAGGTATTTTGCTCGTAAACAAAGACAGTGATATTGATAATTTAAGCCAACTAGAGGGCGCTGAAATAGCATTCCCTGCACCTAACGCATTAGGTGCGTCATTATTAATGAGAGCTGATTTAGCATTGTTATACGGGCTAACAATAAAGCCTGTATATGTCCAAACTCATCCATCGGTATATTTAAATGTAGCACTGCACTCAACAATGGCGGGCGGTGGTGTAATGGGCACATTTAAACAACAACCAGAAAGCTTACAAAATAAACTCAAAATTCTTTATAAAACGCGTGAAATTAGTCGCCACCCAATTGTCGCCCACCCAAGGGTTGATGCTGCAATACAGTTAAAAGTGCAACAAGCTATTTTAGATATAGGGCAAAGCCCAGAGCATAAACATTTGCTTGCAGGTATCCCAATTATTAAATCTAGTATTGCAACTTTAGCTGAGTATCAGCAGTTAACTCAGTGGGGCTTACGCTCTTTTTATGTTGAAAATTAGTGGGTTTCGTAGCCTAAGAGCACAAAGCTTTATTGTGGCTTGCTTATGGCCTGTCTTTTTATGTTTTACGCCTTACCGGAACAAGCGCGTTGGGTAAACGATGGCCTTTCAAAGGCTGCTCAGCGTTCTTTAGCGCAGTTATCGACTTCTATAACGACTCCGTTGTTAACTAGGCAATATGCAGAGCTATATGAAGAAATAGACAGTCAACTTCAAACTCGCCCTAATTGGAAAAGTATTAAAATTGTTGATGTTGATTCAAAAAACCAATTGTATCCGCTTGAGAATTGGGTTGGAGCAAATGAAAACGGCGACATGCTGTTATCTCAACAGGTGGTATTTTTAGACAAACCGCTGGCTAATATTAGCTTGGTTGTTAATTTTACGAATGAAATTAACGAATCTTCAAAACTTCATTACACCTTAATATATATACAATTTATTATTTTAGTTATCGTTTTTATAGGTTTAGCTTGGCTGGTGGATTACAGGGTTACATCGCCTTTGAGGACGCTAAAACTTGGGTTTTCACGTTTAGCCAAAGGCGACTTTGATTGCCATATAGATAAACAACAAAATGAAGTGGGCAGTGTAATAAATGCATTTAATAATATGGTTGATGAGGTTGCGAATAACCATCAAAAATTAAATGCATTACGAATTCAAGCTGAGTCTGCAAGTAAAGCAAAGTCAGATTTTATGGCCAGTATGAGCCACGAATTAAGAACTCCATTAAATGCAATTTTAGGCTTAGCCCAGCTGTATGGATATGATGAGAGTGCTAATAAAGTACAAAAAGAAAACGCGAAAAGCATTTATCAAGCTGGAGAGCATTTACTATTACTCATAGACGATGTGCTTGATTTAACAGCTATTGAGTCGGGTAATATGCAGTTTAGTTTTTCTTATGTGCCTATTAAAAGCATATTAGAAGAGTCAGTAGAGCTTGTCACTGAGCTAATTAAAGGGCAATCAATAACACTGCAAACTCAAGGTTTCGAGTCCTTAGAAGGATTGAGTATTTATATTGATCAGCGCCGCTTTAAACAAGTGATGCTTAACTTGCTTTCAAATGCGATTAAATATAACAAACTAAATGGCAGCATTAATATTAATTGTCGGGTGTTAAGTAATAAACAATGCGAAATAGATGTAATAGATACCGGATGCGGATTTTCTCCAGATGACATTTCTCGCCTATTTAAACCTTTTGACCGCTTAGGCGCTGAAACCAGTAAAGTAAATGGAACCGGTATTGGTTTAGTGATAACTAAGCAGCTGGTAGAGCGTATGCAAGGGTTTTTGAGCGCACAAAGCGAGCAGCACAAAGGTTCTTGTTTTACGCTAAACTTTAACAGTTTTGATCAAACTGACTTGCCAGCACAAGTGCAAGCCCCTCAAATAACACAGCAAAGCTTAAATGCGGTAACGCTTCCTACGCTTGAGGTTTTAGTGGCAGAAGATCAAGTTACAAATCAGCAAGTGTTAAAACAGCAATTAACTATGCTTGGAGTGTGCTCTACTTTTGTAAGTAACGGTGAGCAAGCTTGGGAGGCTATACAAAATAAACGCTTTGATATTTTACTAACCGACATTCAAATGCCCTTACTCGATGGGTTAGGGTTAGCCAAAAAAATACGAGAAAACACTCATTTTGATGAACTGATTATAATTGCAATTACGGCCAACATTACCAAAAACAACATAGATAATTGCTATAGTTGTGGAATGAATGGCTTTTTAACAAAGCCTATTGAGCTTGTTAAATTAAAGTCGTTATTGATGGAGCATTCTCAAACTATGGTCAATACACGTTCAGAAAAATCAGATGGTGAAAATATAGCTTCAGATAGTTTTGATCAATTAGATATTACGCTACTAAAAGCAATGCTTGGTGATGATCCTAGCGTACATTGCATGGTATTTAATGCGTTTTTAAAAACAGCAGGGGAGCAAATTAAATTAGCTAACGCGTATGCTAAGAGTAAAAACTATGTTGATTTAGCTTTTCAGGCTCATGCATTAAAGTCGTCTTCAAAGTCTGTTGGGGCTATTGAGTTGGCAAATATATGCCAGCAGATAGAAACACAGGCAGAAAACGAAACAGTTAAAAATGAATATATACAGCAGCTGGAAGAGCGCTTTAACGCTGTAGTCATACAACTTAAAAGCTATTGTTTACGATATGAAAAACGCACATAAAAAATGGCTCTTAAAGAGCCATTTTTTGTTTTAGGTATTTTAGTATTTAGCCGCTTGCCCTTTTTTGGGTAAAGCGTGCTGTATAAAGTCACGTAAATCGTTATTAGAGCTTTCTAAATCAGCGTGGCGAAGGTACATCATGTGTCCGCTTCTGTAGCCTTTAAAGCTCAAACGGTCTTTCATTTTACCGCTTGGGTCTAATTGCCATAACGTATATTTAGCGTCAAAGTAATTGGTTGCGCCATCAAAGTATCCTGATTGGATCATCACGTTTAAGTAAGGGTTTTGCGCCATTGCTAAACGTAGATTTTCGCCTGTATTATTACCGGTTCTATCCCATGGATGGACATTACCAAATAAGTTATATTTTACATCAGTTTTATAGTTTAACTCTTCACGTAAGTAGTGATTAATTGCAGGAGTGAAAGAGTGTAACCAAGAGGTAAGTTCAGCCCAGTAGTCTGGGGATTCACCTGCGCCTCGTTTATCTATTCCTAAATAACGAGAATCTAAGCGACCCACAGTTTGACCACGTTCACGTAGTAGCTCTTTCCAGAAAAACTGAGTTGGAATATCTAAGTTATTTTGCTCAACAAATTTTTCTGATAAGCCAGCGTAGTGCGCCATTTTTGTAATTATGCGTCGCTTTTCATCAGCATTAATAAAGCCACCCTTAGCAAGCGCTGGGATTAACTCGTTTACAGTAAATTCTTCAACTTCAGGTAATAATTCATCTAGATCTTTAACTTGTAAATCGGCTTTAAGTGCTTTGTGATACCAAGCAGTCGCTGCAAAGTAAGGTAGGCGGTTAGCGGCTTTAATCGGACCGTCGCGCTTGATACCAATATCGGTAGGTGATACGAGAACAACACCGTTTATGTACATCCACTGACTGTTTTGAAGCTCATGAGCTAGGCCAGATACACGTGTTGTACCGTAGCTTTCACCAATTAAAAATTTAGGCGAGCGCCAGCGCTGGGCTCTATTTACAAAAGTATTTAACCACTCAGCAAGGTATTTAATATCGGCATTAACACCAAAAAATAGCTCTTTTTGTTTTGCTTTAGAAGGCAGTTCGCCTTTTTCGTTTTCAAGTACGCGAGAATAGCCAGTATTTACCGGGTTTACGTAAACAATATCGGCAATATCAAGTACAGAATATGGATTGTCTTTTACGCCATAAGGTTGAATTGGATAGCCTTCGTCATCAATTTTTAATACGCGAGGGCCAGTATAAGCAAGGTGCATCCATACAGAAGCCGAACCTGGCCCGCCATTAAATGAAATAAGTAATGGGCGAGTTGTTCTGTCGTCAACTTTGTCACGTGTGTAGTAGGTGTATTGTAGTGTAGCAACCGCGTCGCCTTTATCATCCCATACAGGTTGTGTGCCTGTAGCTACGGTATAACTAAAACGCTGGCCATTAATTTTAGCCTTATGTTGGGTAACTACTTTGCTGTCTACATCAATACGACGTTGGTTATCGGCAAGCGTGCTTGTACTAATTATTAATGCAATAACGGTTATCGGTAAACTGATAATACGACTAAGCTTCATTAGGTGTCCTTATTATTGTTGATACATCATTAAAGATAAAAATGAGTTAAATAACAAAAGTATTGAGACTAGTGGCCGATAATACTGGTTAAGTACGGTATTAATACATTGAAAGACGCGTATTAATCGCTTTTATAGTTATTTTGGATTTACTTTCTTTATTTAGTTAATTGCAAAATTCAGGTATATTGCGGCCTACTTGTATTGATTTTTTATACAGGCTATCACCAAAAAAAATCTAACGGATTACGCTTTCAAGCACAATAAGTGCACTCTACACCGGATGTTTATGACTAATGCTATTGCAGTAATTGCGTGGTATTTGTCGTTTTGTGGTAAAACTAATTAAAGGTAAAGAGAAGCTTTATGCAAAGAGTATTAGTGGTTGAAGACAGTAAAGTAGTGCAGCAGGTACTTCGCCACTTAACTGCACAATACCTTGATGTGGCAATCGATTTTGCTTGGTCTTTAGCTGAATGTGCCACTTACGTAGAAAAATACGACTACACGCTTGCGTTAGTTGATTTAACCTTGCCAGATGCTCCTCACGGTGAAGTCGCAAAATATACTTTATCTAAAAAGATTCCTACGGTTGTTTTAACCTCAAAAATAGATGAGTACAAGCGTCAACAAATGCTTGAATTAGGTGTCGTTGATTATGTTATTAAAGATAATCGCGACTCTTACCATTACGCCGTTAAACTCGTTGCGCAATTGCTAAGAAACCAAGGTTGTAAAGCATTAGTAGCAGATGATTCATTACTGAGCTGCTCGTTAATGAAGCAAATGCTTGAAAAGCAATTGTTTGATGTGACAGATGCCCACGATGGACAACAAGCACTCGAAATATTAAAAGCTAATCCTGATATAAAGCTACTTATGACCGACTACGCTATGCCTTCTATGGATGGCTTTGAACTTGTTAAAGCGGTACGTAACTTTAGAGGCCGAGACGACTTAGCAATTATTGGCTTGTCGGGCGCGGGGAAACATGGCCTGTCAGCGCGATTTATTAAATACGGCGCCAATGACTTTTTAACAAAGCCATTTATGAATGAAGAGTTTCATTGTCGAGTACTTCAAACAATGGAGCAACTGTCTTTAATTTCAGATATTAAAGAAAGCGCGCATAGGGATCATTTAACAGGGCTTCATAATCGACGCTATTTTTATCAATATGCAGAAAAGCTCCTTAAAAGTAAAAACCAGAAAAATACTCTCGCATTGTTAGATATCGATTTTTTCAAAAATATTAACGATACATTAGGCCATGAGGGTGGCGATCAGGCTTTAAAGCAGGTTGGTTCATTAATCCGTACTACGTTTTCAAAGTTTACAGTTGCACGGGTTGGTGGAGAAGAGTTTGCCATAATATTACCTGAGATAGAGCTTGAACGTGGTCGTGAATACTTTGAAGCATTTAGGAAAAAGCTGGCTAGTTACGATTTTTCTATCAGCGATAAATCAATTAAAATTACTACAAGTATAGGCTTGGCAGACTTTCAAGACACTAGCTTAACGCAGGCAATGCGTGTTGCTGATAAAGCATTATACGAAGCTAAAAACCAAGGTAGAAACTGCGTGGTATAGCCCTGTAATATAAAGCTAAGCATGCAATTAATATATTGCACGCACCAATGTAGATAACTTGTTAAATTAACGCACTTAATTGGTGCGTTTTTTTTGTTATTTAGTTTCTATTTTACACTAACTTATTGTTTTAAAGGATATAAAAATAGTGGCACAAAGGTTGGATTGTTTAACCCAACAGGATAACAATAAAGAGTCCGAGGGGGCCGCTATGAAAATGATTAGTGCAATCATAAAACCATTTAAATTAGACGACGTGCGTGAAGCACTCGCTGATTTAGGAATTGAGGGGATGACAGTAGTTGATGTTAAAGGTTTTGGACGTCAACGAGGTCATACTGAGTTATATCGTGGTGCAGAATACCAAGTAGATTTTATTCCTAAGATCAAACTTGAAATTGCAACTCGTACTGAAAATTGTCAACGCGTTGTTGAAGCAATTACTAAAATTGCATCAACAGGTAAAATCGGTGACGGGAAAATTTTCGTGTACGACTTAGATCAAATTGTTCGTATCCGTACTGGCGAACTTGACGAAGAAGCAATTTAAGGGGGTCTCATGGAAAATACAATAATAGAACTAAAGTTTTCACTCGATACCTTCTACTTTTTAATATCAGGTATATTAGTAATGTGGATGGCAGCAGGTTTTGCCATGTTAGAAGCGGGCTTAGTTCGCTCTAAAAACACAGCTGAAATTTTAACTAAAAATGTCGCGCTGTATTCAATTGCATGTACGATGTTTTTATTAGTTGGCTACAACATTATGTATGTAGACAATGCCGAAGGTGGTTTTATTCCTTCAATAGGCGCTTTAATTGGCACACAAGCTGCTGATGCTGATCATTCTTTAGAATCTGACTTTTTCTTCCAAGTAGTATTTGTTGCAACGGCTATGTCGATTGTATCGGGTGCAGTTGCTGAGCGTATGAAGCTATGGGCTTTCCTTGGCTTTGCTGTAGTACTAACTGGTTTTATTTACCCTATTGAAGGTTACTGGACGTGGGGTGGTGGTTTCTTATCTGAAATGGGCTTTGTAGATTTTGCAGGTTCTGCAATTGTACATGGCGCAGGTGCAGCTGCTGCACTGGCGGGTGTATTAATCTTAGGTGCTCGTAAAGGTAAATATGGTAAGAACGGTGAAATATACCCAATTCCAGGTTCAAACTTACCACTTGCTACACTAGGTACATTTATTTTATGGATGGGTTGGTTTGGCTTTAACGGTGGTTCTCAATTACTACTTTCGGATAAAGAAAACGCAACTGCGATAGGTCAAATATTACTTAATACTAATGCAGCTGCTGCAATGGGTGCCATTGCAGCACTGTTTGTATGTAAAGTACTTTGGGGTAAATCAGATTTAACAATGGTCTTAAATGGTGCATTAGCTGGCTTAGTTGTTATAACAGCTGACCCTCTATCACCATCACCATTAATGGCATGTCTACTTGGTCTACTTGGTGGTGCACTTGTTATATTTAGTATCATAGCACTTGATAAAGTTAAGATTGACGATCCAGTGGGTGCTATCTCTGTTCATGGTACGTGTGGCGCATTAGGTATTATGTTAGTACCGCTAACCAATGGTGACGCAAGCTTTGTTAATCAGTTAACGGGTCTAGTATGTATTCTTGCCTTTGTATTTGTAGCATCATTTATTGTTTGGACTGTGCTTAACAAAACAATGGGTATACGAGTAACTGAAGAGGAAGAACTAAACGGTATGGATCAACACGATTGTGGTATTGAAGCCTACCCAGAGTTTGTTTCTGTTCGAAATAGCTAATAGTTTATTTAAATAATAGTGTGTTTACACAAAGCCCGACTTCGGTAGGGCTTTTTTTGTTTCAGGGGGGGTTAACTTTTCGGATGTTAGGATATGCCCAATATGCTAAGCTCACACTCGTGAATAACCCTTGGAATAAATTACACTTAAATGGCCGACAATAAAAAAACACCTACCAGCAAACCTGCAGCTAAACGTGCTAGTAAATCGTCAAGCACGACAAAAAAAAGCACATCAAAGGGCAGTAAAAAAACAGTGAAGCCCACTGTTAAACGCTCTTTTATGAGAAAAACATGGTCAGTGTTTTGGAAATTCAGCTTGGCTGTTTTTATTGCAATGGCAATGTATTTCATTTATTTAGATTCAAAAACTACACGTATATTTGAAGGTAATAAATGGCAACTTCCAGCGCAAGTGTATGCTCGTTCTATGGAGTTTTATCCGGGGCAATTTTTATCAAGCCAAGAAGTTGTGTTTGAGTTAGAGCGTTTACATTATTCATCTGTTAATAGATTAAGCAGAACAGGGCAGTTTGTTAAAACAGCAGATAGCATCAAGATTTATCGCCGTGATTTTGAATTTTATGATGGCCTTGAAGAATCACATATTATTGAACTTCGTTTTGCAGGGCAAAAAGTTGCGACCATTAAAGATAAGTTCGGCAGACGTTTAAACTCTGCTCGCCTAGAACCTGTGCAAATAGCGCGAATTGGCAACGACTCTAAACAAGATAGAGAATTTGTACCGCTAGATAAGTTCCCAGCCATGCTTAAAGATACGCTACTGGTAGTTGAAGACCGTGATTTTTATGATCACCATGGTGTGTCGGTGTTTTCTATTTTACGTGCGCTTTATTCAAACATTAAAGCGGGACGCACCGTTCAAGGTGGCAGTACGCTTACTCAGCAATTAGCTAAAAATATTTACCTCACGCGTGAGCGTTCTTTAGTACGAAAAATAAATGAGGCCTTTATTGCCCTTATTTTAGATTATCGCTATTCAAAAGATCAGATATTAGAAGCTTACTTAAATGAGGTATACCTAGGGCAATCATACAACCAAGGCATCCATGGTATGGGGCTTGCCTCTGACTTTTACTTTTCAAAGCCTGTAGACGAGCTTGAGTACGATCAAATTGCTCTGCTGGTGGCAATGGTTAAAGGCCCATCTTATTACAACCCACGTCGTTATAAAGAGCGCACAATGGAGCGCAGGGACTTAGTGCTACGTCTAATGGTCGAAAATAAGTTACTTAGCACAAAAGAGTATCGTGCATCGCTTAATCGCCCAATTGATATTGCGCCAATGAAAGCCAGTTTACAAAAATCATACCCAGGCTATTTAGAGCTAGTAAACAGAGAGTTAAATGAATTATTACCTGATCAGCAAACACTTGATGCAGGCGTAAGAGTATTTACTTATTTTGACTTGCAAAAGCAAACAGCAATGGAAGAGTCGATTGAAAAGAGCTTACCGTATTTGGAAAATCGCCCCAGAACCGAAAAGCTAGAAGCAGCCATGATCTCTGTTAATGTTGAAAAAGGCGGTGTATCTGCACTTATTGCTGGTCGCGATGTTCGCTATTCAGGATTTAACCGTGTTTTAGACACAAAACGTAATATAGGCTCGCTTGTAAAACCTGCCGTGTATTTAACCGCACTGCAATTGCCACATTATAATTTAGCTACTTTGCTTGATGACTCGCCAGTACAGGTCACAAATGAGCAAGGTAAAGTGTGGCAACCAGAAAATTTTGACCACCAATACCGTGGTGCAATTGCGCTTTATAAAGCATTTAGTAACAGTATAAATATCCCAGCGGTTAATTTAGGCCTCGATGTAGGTGTTGATAAAGTAGTAAATACATTGAAAGGTTTAGGCGCAACAGGGGCGATAGACGAATACCCATCGCTGCTTTTAGGGGCTGTTGAAATGTCGAGTTTTGAAGTGGCTCAGCTTTATACAACAATTGCTGCAGATGGCGAATATAAAAAGCTCACTGCAATTTCGGCATTAACTGACTCTGTTGGTAAAGTACTTTATAAGCATAAAGTAAATGCAGAGCCTCGTTTTGATAAATCTGCAATGTATATGACCAAATACGCGATGAAACGCGTAACGAAAGATGGCACTGCTAAACGCTTAAATTTACACTTTCCGTCAATCCAGCTCGCTGGTAAAACAGGGACCAGCAACGATTTACGTGATAGTTGGTTTGCAGGCTTTGATCAAAATACAGTGACTGTTGCGTGGCTTGGTCGAGACGACAACAAAAGTACGGGGTTAACAGGCAGTGTGGGAGCGCTTGAAGCCTATATACGTTACTTAAAGCCACTTAACCCACAAGCAATAGCTGATACGCGTCCGCCATCAATACGCTGGGCATTTGTAAATGAGCAAACGGGTAAGCAGGCACCACCAGGATGTGGCAAGGTGATTCAGCTACCGCTTAGGGCGAGTGAGTTCGAGCCTAGGCCGCAATGCATACGTTAATTTAAGATTACTTTAAACAACAAAGCCGCTTATTTAGCGGCTTTGTTGTAAGTTGTAGTTAACGCTTAAGATTTAAAAAACTGCATTGATTTGGTTAAATCATTAGATAAGCGACTTAATTGCTGTGCATCTTGTAGCGTTGATTGAGCCGATGTTAGCGTTTGATCTGCTAAATTACTCACTTCTTGCGAATCATTTAATGCTTGTGTTGTTGCATTTGATTGCTGTTTAACACGCTCTGCAATTACTTCTCCTTGATGTTTAATATCGCCCATACTTTGCTCTGCACTTTGCAATACTTCATTGGTTTGATTGGCTGCTTTTACTGATTGCTCCATTTTTTCAACACTTGAGCGCATTTTTTGCTGGGTGTCGTCAGATGCTTGTTGTAAAGAGCTAATAATTTGATGTATTTCTTGGGTTTGTGTTTGTGTACGCTGAGCAAATGTTCTTACCTCATCAGCTACAACGGCAAATCCACGACCATGCTCGCCAGCTCGCGCGGCTTCAATAGCGGCATTAAGTGCAAGCAAGTTTGTTTGATCGGCTATTTCACTGATCCCTTTACTTACTTTGCTAATTTCTGGCTATCTTGTGCTAGCTTATCGAGCGCTTGTTGGCTCTCTGCAAATTCAATTTGGAGGTCTTGCATATATTTAGCAAGCTCCAGTGTATTGTCTGAACCTTGTTTCACATGAGCTGCAGCATTTTGTGCGGTAAGCGTAGCTTGATGCGCTGACTCTTCAACTGCAAGTGCGTTTTGAGCCATATCGCTTAGTGCATTATAAATGGCATTGACTCGAATTTGCTGTTTTGAAACATCATTGCTTGTTTCGCTACTCGCATGTGATAGCGATTTAGTTGCATCGCATAGCTCTTCTGTACTTGTTTTAACATCAAATAATAAATGTGAAAATGCATTAAGTAATGCATTGTAGCGCGATGCAATAATTCCCATTTCATCATTAGTGCTCGAATCGATAGTGGCATTTAAGTCGCCATTCGCGGCTCTATTCGCGGCATCAGCAAAGCGATTAATGGTATCAACAACTGCAAAATAAAAACCAATCATCAAATAAAATGCAAATAGCAAACTGATCAATGAAGCAGCTAAAACAAGATTTCGTGTCCACTGTTGAGTTTGCAGTTTTGCCTCTATAAGGCTCTCATGTGTTGGAATGCTCTTACTAACAAGTTGATTAATACTACTGTGAACGTTGTTTGTTAGCTTAGTGAACTCTGCTTGAGTTAATAGAATATCGTCTGGTTCAAGTAGTTTTTCATCTATCGCTTTTTTAAATGCTCCCACAGCACTGTGTAAATTAGTTAAAGGAGGCATGAGCGCTTTGTTTACTGCTTTATCTGCATTGGTGGCTACGTTGAGTATTTTATCGAGTTGTTTTTCGTATAAAGGAAGTGACTTACTAAAATTTGAAAGTGCTATAAACGTATCAGGCGTAAAACGGTTACTAGCTAAAACAGTATTAGCGCTTTGCGCTGTTGAGTTTATTTGCATTATAAGTGCAGGAATTGGCGTGACTAAAGAGCGGTTTACATAAGCGCTTGCTAATTGACTGTCTAAGGCTAGATTTGATTGAATAGAAACAAGTTCAAGTACTTCATTTGCTTGTGTGTCTTTTATATCAAAGCCGAGTGAGCGAGCTATTTTTATATTTTGATTCGTATCTCCCTGCATTTGATTTGAAAGTATAGCTCTGTAGCCTTTTAAGCCTTGCTGCTGCATTTTTGAAACAGTAATACTTTCACTTAATAACGAGAATAAAAAAAACAAACTAAGTGCTAGAGGAACGAGTAAAATTCCAAACATTAAGCTGATTTTAGTTTTGTATTTTAAGTTTGCCATTAGCTGGATAGCGGGAAAAGAAAATTGGCGTAATCCTGACATAAGGCTCTCTTGTATTTTTTGTAATAGAGTAAAGGTGAATAGACCTTGTTATGCTTAATTATCATTCATTTATAGACATACAAATAAAAAAAGCCCTTTCGGGCTTTTTTCAATCTTTAGTCTTAATTACATACTTAAAAACAAGTGGTTACAAATGTATAAATAGTAATTTTTAGCTTAAAGTTTAGCAAACGAGCGTTCCGCTGCCGCTATTGTGTTTTTTACTTCTTGCTCAGTATGCGCAGCACATACAAAACCAGCCTCAAATGCTGATGGGGCAAGGTAAACGCCTTCTTCAAGCATAAGGTGGAAAAAACGTTTGAAGCGCTCTAGGTCACACTCAGTTGCTTGCTTGTAGGTTGTTACTTTTTCAGCATCAGTAAAAAAGAATCCATACATGCCGCCCGCATAGTTAGTTGTTAGCGCAACACCGGCTTTTTTAGCACCAGCTTCAAAGCCTTCACAAATTGCTTTTGAAATAGCTTCTAACTTATCGTGAAGGCCAGGCTCACTTAATAGCTCAAGTGATTTTAAACCTGCAGCCATTGCAATAGGGTTACCAGAAAGAGTACCTGCTTGGTAAACTGGTCCTACAGGCGCAATGTAATCCATTATTTCAGTTTTACCACCAAACGCGCCAACTGGCATGCCGCCGCCAATTACTTTACCTAAACACGTAAGATCTGGTTTAATGTTGTAATAAGCTTGTGCACCGCCAAGTGCAACACGAAAGCCTGTCATTACTTCATCAAAAATAAGTACTGATTTATATTCGTCACACACATCACGCAAACCTTCTAAAAAGCCAGGCACTGGTGGAATACAGTTCATGTTACCGGCTACTGGCTCTACAATAATACAGGCAATTTCGTCTGCGTATTTTGCAAAAATAGCTTTTACTTCATCTAGGTTATTAAACGAAACTGTAAGTGTATGCTTAGCAAAGTCTTCAGGAATACCTGGAGAATTAGGCACACCCATTGTTAGCGCACCAGAGCCTGCCTTAACTAATAACGAGTCAGCGTGACCGTGGTAACAACCTTCAAATTTTAATATTTTATCGCGACCGGTAAAGCCACGTGCTAAACGAATTGCACTCATTGTTGCTTCAGTGCCTGAGCTAACCATGCGTACTTTTTCGATTGATGGAACTAGCTCTTTTACTTTTTCAGCCATTAATATTTCGGCTTCAGTTGGTGCGCCATAGCTAAGGCCATTTTCTACAGCTTCGTGTACAGCTTGTTTAATTGCAGGGTGATTATGGCCCATGATCATAGGCCCCCAAGAGCCAACATAATCAATGTAACGATTACCGTCGGCATCAAATGTAAACGCGCCTTCTGCTTTTGTAATGAATAGTGGCGTACCGCCTACACCATTAAAAGCACGAACTGGTGAGTTTACGCCACCAGGAATAGAAGCTTGGGCGCGTTCAAATAAGTCTTGGCTAATTGTCATGAAAAATCCTATAAATTGTCACTTAAAAGGGGGTTAGCTGTCGCGTTTGCGGCTAAACCAAGGTACGTCTACTTCATACTTATCGACTTTGTTTTCTACGCCGAGTGTTAAAGCAAACAGTGCCATACGAATTAATACGCCGTTTTGTACCTGGCGAAATATTGCTAAATTGTCGTTACTGTTTAAGTCGTTATCAAGCTCGTTGGCTTCTAAGCGACTGTCACGTGGAAGAGGATGCATTAATACAGAGTTAGGCTTACAGTGAGCGCTGTAAATAGATTGGCTAATCCTAAAGCCGCCACGGTATTTATTTGCTTCTTCTTGCGATGGAAAACGCTCTTCTTGAATACGTGTTTGGTAAACAATATCGGCTGCTAAATTGCCTTCCATCTTATTTACTAGCTCAATTTTATGGCCAGCATTTTCTACTGCATCTAAAATGCTTGTTGGCATTTGTAAGCCATCAGGCGCGACCATCGAAAACTTTACGTTTTTATAATGGCACAATAGTTTAGATAAAGAATGCACTGTGCGGCCATACTTTAAATCGCCCACAAGCGCTATATGCATACCATCAATATTTTGACCAAAACGGTGTAATTCACGCTCAATGGTTAATAAGTCAAGCAATGCTTGAGTAGGGTGCTCATTTGGGCCGTCGCCGCCATTAATAACCGGCACAGTACAGCCATCAGCAAATTCACTTACTGAGCCTGCATCAGGATGGCGCATAGCAACAGCGTCAGCATAAGCTGAAATAACGCGGGCGGTATCGTAAAGAGACTCACCCTTAGCAAGGGCTGAACTTTGCATACCTGTAGTTTCACGTACGCCACCGCCAAGTAAATTAAAGGCGGTGCCAAAGCTAACTCGTGTACGAGTGCTTGGTTCAAAAAACAAATTAGCTAAAATAGCGCCTTCTAGCACCGTAGTTTGCTTTTGCTTTTTAGCATAAGGCTCCATTTTTTTTGCTACTGCAAAAATACGTTCAATGCAGTCTCTGTCTAGCTGATTTACAGACAGTATATGCTCACCTTGGAAACTTAACATGGGGTTATTCCTAATCAATCAAATGGGCGCGATAATCCATAAATGGAGCACGCAATCGCGCGTGTTAAAGCAAGTATTGTAAATTGCAGCGAAGTTTAACATGCGCCGCAAAGCTTGTACCAACCGGCATAGATATTTGAGCAATTTAGCGCATTAAATTTCACTATAACGTTGTTAAAAATTTTTAACCTAGAACAACTAGATAAAAAATTTTGCCAAGCTCTAGCGTAATTTTCTAAACGTTAAATAGACCCCATATAAGCCGATTGGTATTATAAATTAGGTTTTATTACCGCAAGCGCCACTATGATGAGCAACGCAATAACTGGGAGCTCGTTAAAAATACGGTAAAAGCGGTCTGTCTTAGTGTTGCGGTCATGTTTAAAGTCATTTAATAACTTAAAACAGTAGCCGTGGTATATATATAATATGATCACCAGCACTAGTTTATAGTGTAACCACATACTGTATCTAAACCAATCACGACCATATTCAACAATGGTCAATACACCAAATACAGCGGTTAATACAGCAAATGGGGTAACGAAATAAAGTAGTCTGCGCTCCATAACTTTTAACATAGAGTTGCATGATCTTTCCTCGCTCATAGCGTGATATACAAATAATCGAGGCAAGTAAAAAATACCGGCAAACCACGCAATCATAAAAAATATGTGGAGTGTTTTATAAATCAATAATGCGCTCATAATAGTCCTTATTGTTTAAAGTAAGCTGTTACGAATGGTTAAAATATGATGAATTTGATCCCAGCGTAATAGCCCCATAATTTGTTGATTATCTAAAAGGTTATAAACGTAAAGCGCGCCACTTCTTTTATCTTTTAGGATATCGAAAGCATCGGCTAGGGTGGCCTGACTACTGATGCCCTGCAAACTAATATAATTTATATTTATTGTTTCATTAGACATTAGCGTTAAATCGTATTCAGCGAGACGATAGCCATTTTCTTCGTCAAAAACAATTAACGGAGTTTGGCTATCCATGGCATCTAATGTGCTTTTTATTTGCACTTTGTCGTCAGAATAAAGCAATTTAAAGTCTTCATCCATATCATCCATTATCCCCAC
Organism: Pseudoalteromonas sp. TAE79; assembly: GCF_000498015.1. Classification (NCBI taxonomy): domain Bacteria; kingdom Pseudomonadati; phylum Pseudomonadota; class Gammaproteobacteria; order Alteromonadales; family Pseudoalteromonadaceae; genus Pseudoalteromonas; species Pseudoalteromonas sp. TAE79. The sequence continues at coordinate 16,989 of NZ_AUTL01000143.1, read as the reverse complement.
TTTTTGTAATGCTTCGGTAGCGGGAGATACATGGTACGGTAATCCCTGAAAATCTAGTTGCTGCAAAAATATGGAGCGATTTCCAAAAAACTGTAATGCTGTTACATAGGCCGTGGTGATCACAAGCATAGCTGGAACAATTATTTCAGGTGACGATGTAAGCTCCATGACAGTTGTTAAAGCAGCTAGTGGCGCATGCAACGTGGCGGCCATTAATCCGGCCATACCTAACACGCCATAAGTACCCGCTATATCAGTGCCAGGACTAATAAACTGAGCAAAAAAAGCCATTAGAGTGCCAATTAATACGCCAAGCCCAATTACCGGACCAATTAAACCACCTGGTATACCCAAACCGATAGCAAACAATGTAGCAAGTAGTTTAGCGATTAAAATAGTTGTGAGTAGCTTCACGTCATCAGGAGATTCAACCGCGATAGTTATTGCGCTCATACCAGAGCCCATAGCATGAGGCACTGCGTAAGCTATTAAGCTGGCAATGCATCCTGCAATTAATAAACGAGGGAACATACTTAAAGGTTTAAATGTTTTAATAATTAGCATTAAGTTTTGATTAAAGCTAAATGCAATAGCACCCAGCGCCATACCGCATAATATTAAATAAGGGTAATGCCAACCACTCAATGGCGCTATGGTAATGAGTGCAAGCTCTGAACCTTCACCAAAAACAAACTGTGTTGCCAGTGCGCCAGTAACAGCGGCAAGCATGATAGGTACAAATATATGTACTTTATATTCACGAAGTACCACTTCCATTACAAAAATAACGGCTGNCCTGCCGCTACTCCACAACCACTTAGAGTACGCATGGCATTATGCGGTAAATGTAGCTTATCTGCCAAAATACTCGCCCCCGTTGCGCCCATATGCACGGAAGGCCCTTCTCGGCCAACTGAAAAACCGCTAATGAGAGCAAGTGCGCCACCAACAAATTGATTAACCGTATTGTATAAAGGCATTTGCCCGTAGTGACGTTTAATTCTGTGTATAACGAAGGGGATACCCAAGCGGTAATGTTTAAACCCAGTAAAGGCAGCAAACGTGGCTATTAGTAATGCAGCAACTAAAGGCATTAGTACACGTTCAAGTGTTGGTAGGGTAGTAAAGTCGTCAGGTGTTTCTAAAAATAAGCTTTGGAAAAACAGAATGGTTAAGCGAAATAAAATAATAAAAAATGCAGCAATTAATCCGGCAACTACGCCTAATAAGCATAATTGTACAGATGTTTTAGGTTTTGCCAGCCGACGCCTGAGTTGCTCAAGCCACATGCATAATTCCTCGCTGTATTTTTCAGCAGCATTTTAGCAAAAGAGTTTAGCTAAGTCCTTGTGATTTTGAAATTTTCGTAACTTATATTAACAATTTGCAGTGAAGATTAAGACCTATTGCCTATAACTAAAATATTTAATGAGTTTATAGCGTATAAAGGTCGCTTTTAGTTTGCTTAAGTATTATTTTAGCTAGTTAATGTTTGGCCACTTTTTTACTAATTTATAGGTATAACTTAGAGGAAAGAGTTGTTTTACTATACTTGATTAAAACACTCGGGTATTAGATAATCACGCCATTGCGATATTGAGGGTTTTAAAATGTCTGAAGAATTACCAATTAAGTTCAGCGATGCAGCTGCTGTTCGTGTTAAACAGTTAATCGACGAAGAAGAAAACCCAGACTTAAAACTGCGTGTTTATGTAACAGGCGGTGGTTGTTCTGGTTTTCAATATGGTTTTACTTTTGATGAAAAAGCTAATCCTGGCGATTTAGAAATTGTAAAAAATGGTGTAACACTCGTTATTGATCCAATGAGCATTCAATATTTGGTTGATGGTGAGGTTGATTACACTGAAGGATTAGAAGGCGCACGCTTTTTTGTATCTAATCCAAATGCAACAACAACTTGTGGTTGTGGTGCAAGCTTTAGCGTTTAACAGCTAAACGCTAAATAGAATAAAGCCGCTTTTGCGGCTTTTTTAATGCCTACAAATCGGTTGGTGCGTATTCGGTAATTTGCATTATCAATACAAAAAAGCCGAGCACAAAGGCTGAAAACGCTAAAATATACATAAAGCCTTTTTTACCTTGTTTAATTGGTACGCCGTTGTGGCGCAAAAAAAAGTACCAACCTAAACACAACACGATAGGTAATAAAAAAAGAAGTCTGAACATTACTTGGCCTTTTTAGTGCAAATTATTGCTTAATAATAAACGTGTAACATTAAAAAGGAACAAATATGTTATAAATATTTTTAAGCTGTTTTATGAAGGTAATATTATTTTTTAATATTTTCTGATAACTTAGGTCAAATATTCAGTGTTTATAAATGTTCGTTCAGGTTGATTTTGTACCGAGTATGTAATTAATTATTTAACCAAAGTGTTAATAGTATATAATGTATCCAAGAATGAGACGGGCAAAATTTCATTCTCAATAAAAACAAATCTTTACCATATTATTAGCGTAGTTTTTAGCTGTGTTGGTGGAGTGAGTAGCAAAACATGCTTTATTAAGCAATAGCTTGCTATTGAAAGTATGACTGCTTACCTGCCTACGGCTATTGATGGAAACTACTGCTTTAATGGGTACGTCAAATCATCTAGTAGGAGATGTAAAATGATGGGCAAAACAGTTTCTTCTGAAGAAAATGCAAAGCTAACAAAGTGGCTTAAAACTAAGCGCCATGAAAAGGGTCATACAATGCGAAGCCTAGCACAAGTGCTTGGAACGCCTCATTCGTTTATCGGCAAGATTGAAAATCAAGAACGCCGTTTAGATGTAATTGAGTTTGTTCGCTATTGTACAGCTCTACAAGTTGATCCACATGAAGCACTTAGCTTGCTAAAAGTAGATTAACTCAATAATTGCTTAGTACACTTTAAGGGGCACTTGATAGTGCTAAGCAATATGTTAATGCAGGGATGCATTAAATATTTTTATGGTAATTCTTCTCAAGCTCATACAACTTATGCCTAATCAGATATAAAAATATCAACGAAGGTAAAACCATTAAGGCTGTTAAAATAAAGAACAGCGACCAATTTCCCATTAACCAATCATCAATTACTACACCACTGTAGCTTGAAAGCAATGTTCGTCCTAAATTCCCTAATGACGCCAGTAATGCATAGTGCGTTGCACTAAATGCTCTATCGCATAACATCGATATAAAGGCCACCATAGCGACCAACGACCACGCTTGCGTAAAGCCATCAATAACAATAGCAAAGGCATACAGCCTTAGGTCAGGGCCAACTAAAGCAATCCATGAGAAGGCTAAGTTTGAAGCAGCCATCGCAATACCACTTACAAATAAACCCTTAACAATGCCATATTTTTGATTAAATAAACTGCCAACAAAGGTAAATATGATTGTAAGTACCGCTGTACCTACCTTCGAAAATGTAGCTATATCGCTATTACTAAAACCAATTTCTTTATAAAACACAATCGACATGCGCCCTAAAAACGCTTCGCCTATTTTAAATAAGAAAATAAACGCAAGTAATGCTAGTGCTGTTTTAACGCCATTTTTAGTAAAAAAAGCTCTAAAGGGATCAATAACGGTTACCGCAAGCCACGCAACAGTTTTTGTTAAAGGAGTTTGTTTTGTAGAGGACAGTTTTTCAAGGTACACACGCTCAAGTTCAGCATGTACTGCTTCGCGGTTAGTTTCGGGCTCTTTTGCAAACAGTGCTCCACTCATTAACAGCAGCATTACGGCAGCTAAAAAGTAATAAATTTGTGGCCAGTCGAGTGAGGGGATATCGGCCATGTAAAATGGAATGGCGCCTAAAAGTGCATAACCTGTCCACCAACCAGAAGTTGCCATGGCGGCTGCAGCGGTTGCTTTGTGTGATTCGCTTTCGTTTAGGGTGTCTATTCTAAAGGCATCAATAGCAATGTCTTGAGTAGCCGAAGCAATGGCGATTAATAAACAAATCGCAGCAACAATTGCCAAATTAGCTTTTAAATCAAGCCCTGCTAATAGCAAGGTGCCAATAAAAATAAAACTTTGGCAAAATAGTATCCAACTGCGACGTTGGCCTAGCCATTTATATAAAATAGGAAGTTTTGTACGGTCAATGAGTGGCGACCACAAAAAGTTTATGCTGTAAGCGCCAAATACAATGCCAAATAGGCCTATCATACTGCGACTTAGCCCTTCATCTTTTAGCCAAGCAGACATAACAGAGCCAATTAAAACCCACGGAAAACCGCTACTCATACCAAATATGAAAATGTGGGTTAAGCGTTTGTCTTTAAAGTAAGAAAAATATTCGCTAATAGAGAGAGATTTGCTCATAGGGCCTTCATTGGCTTTGATGCAGAGCAGCTAAGCTGCTCTTAAAAAATTATAGTGGGACTTGTTCAAGCACTTTAATATTTAAGATGACAACAGGTTTTTTAGGTACGAAATCGTAGCCAATTTTTTCATTAAAACCGGTTTCAACAGTCATAATTTTATCAAGCGTGTCGTAACCATCCATTACGCTACCAAATACTGCAAAGCCCCAATCTTTCCCTGGATTTAAGTGATCGTTATTATCCATATTAAAAAAGAATTGGCGAGTTCCTGAGTGCGGTTGTCTATCTTGATAGGCCATAGCAATGCTATACATATCGTTTTTTAAACCGTTACCGCTTTCATTAAAAATAGGGTCATTTTCATGTAGACCATCATAGTCTTTATCGTAACCGCCACCTTGAATAACAAAGTCGCGATCATTTTCTACATCGCGCTCAATGCGATGAAAAACGCTGCCTTGATAACTTTTGTCTGACACGTAAGTTAAAAAATTATTGACTGTGATGGGCGCTTTAGAGCGATCTAGCTCAACCACGATGCTACCCATTGAGGTTACAATTTCTACGCGTGGAAAAATGTTGTCCTTTTGCACAAAGCGGCCTTCTTGGGCTGCTAAGCTACTTACACTAAAGAATAGGACTAAGCAGATTAAAAAAAGTCGTTTCATAGTTAACCTTCTAAAAATTCTATTAATTCAGGGTCAGATACAATGCGGGTAATAACTTGCTCAGTCAACTTATTGAGCTGACCTTCTATTTTTGCTCGCTCATGACTAAATGGGCCTTCTAAATTAGCACTACCTCTATACACTTTACTAAAGTTACTTGAGGCGCGAATAACACGCACGCCAAGTTCTATGTGGGCTTCGCTGGTATGGCTCACTAGCTTTTCAGTTACAACAGCTTGCAATGCATGAATATCTACTTCAAAGCGAACCGTTGCTAAGTTAGAAATACTGGCTCCATTGCGGCTTAGGGCGCTGTCTAACACACTTTTAATAGAGCTGGTAATACCTTGGCTTGCAAAGGTTTTAGTTTTGTCTGACTCAATAAGTTTAAGTGTTGATGTATCGCCACGTAAATCAATTACACTAGTACTTAAGCTACTATTTATAGTGCTTATTTGACCATTTTTATAAACAGGGTTAAGTATTACTTGGCTAGGCTGATTCGCGCAGCCAGCAAGTATCAGTAATACACAACACCCAATTATAATGTTTGTTAATTTCATTTATAGCATTCCACTATTTTTTGTTGCACTTAAAACGACAAACTTTTTGTTTGAACCTAACAACTTACAGTTGCCGAACATACGGTTTAATTTATCATGATAATCTAAATGACGATTACCAATAATACGCAGCTCGCCGCCTTCTTTTAAAGTATCTTTTGCTTGTTTAAACATTTGCCAAGCAATATGGTCGGTAACGGCCTGAGCTTGGTGAAATGGAGGGTTACAAAGCACCATATCTACACTGTCTCTTTCAAAGCCTGTTAAACAGTCGTTTTCGATGAACTCGCAGTTATCAAACTTATCGCCTAGGTTAATTTCTACATTTAACCGAGCCGACTCTACTGCCATGTAAGACTCATCAACAAAAGTAACTGATGCATTAGGGCAACGAGCAAGCGTCATTAATCCAACAACTCCGTTACCACAGCCTAAATCAATAATGCTTTTAGCTTTTGGTGTTTCTGGTAAGTAGTTAAAAAAGAAGCGTGCACCAATATCTAACGAATCACGCGAAAACACATTTGCATGGTTTGTTATATTAAACTCAGTACCTTCAAGCTCCCACGTTACAGGGAAGTCTGCTGCTTTATATCCGCCTTTAGCTGTACTTAATATAAGACGGGATTTTTTAACTGCTAGGCTAGTTTTTGTTTCACCAATAAATTGCTCAAATGATTTTATTGTTGAGTTGTGAATTTCTTTTGTTTTACCTGCGGCAATTACTGGCGTACCAGGTGCAAGGACTTCACTGAGCTCACTTAACTGAAACTGTAAAAACCCCACATTACGAGGGATTTTAATAAGTACTAAATCAACATCCTGCGGTAATGCAGACAAACTATCTAATTGTGTAAAATCTGCTGTAGGCAGTTTGTTTTCTTGTAAGTTATAAGCCGCAGCTTGGTGGCTAATATAAGAATCGTTAACTGAACAAACCGTTAACTTATTAAAATAACAAGCAAGTGCACCAAAGCTATCGTTTAAAATAAGCAATGAGCGACAATCAGGGTGATGTTCGTTAACATAATTGATAAGGTACTCATCTGCCGAATCCCACGCTTGTAAGCTGCGGTTTTTTTGATCCAAAGGAAAGCGTTCAAGAGTAAAGGTTTTATCGCCTAGCTGGGCTTGCGTCGTCATAATGGTTCGTTGATCAGTAATCTAATGTAGGTAAATTCTAACATGCAACGGCAAAACGCCAACCCCCAACAGTTACCAAATGGCTTTTCTTATCAAAGTAGGGCACTTAGTGCACAAAAAAGCCTCGATCTATTTTATTATTTGCAAAAAAACCTACGTTGGCAGCAACCCGATGTAACTGTTTATGGTAAAACGGGGCCTATTCCACGGCTACAATGCTTCATGAGCGATTTAAATATTGAATACGGCTATTCAAGTAGTAAGCAAATAGTAGAGCCATGGGATGAATTGTTACTTAATATGAGAAGGCGTTTAGAGGCGCACTTAAATCAGCCTCTAAACTCATTACTCGTTAATTATTACCGAGATGGTAATGATACGATGGGCTGGCACAGTGATGATGAAATAGAGCTTGGTGATAAACCAACAATTGTGTGTGTCTCGCTAGGAGCTGATCGGGTTCTAAAGTTAAAGCACAAGGCGAGCAATAAAGTAACCGACTTAAAATTACAAAGTGGCAGCTGTTTAATAATGAATGGACATAGCCAGCGAGATTATCAACATGCAATACCTAAACAAACAACGCTTGCACATCCTCGAATAAGTTTAACTTACCGATTTATTAAGCACATTAAACAAAAGCAATTTAGTTAGCCAAGCGCTGCGTTAAATTGTTATAGTAAGTGTATAAATTAGCTAATTAAAACGGTCTTTTATGTCAATGCAGCAACAGATCCAAGAAAAAATAAGCAACGCTATTGCGTGTAAACATTTAAACGTAATTAACGAAAGCCATATGCACAGTGCGGGCACTGAATCACACTTTAAAGTAATAGTGGTTAGCGAAGGTTTTACAGGTAAACGTTTATTGCAGCGCCATCGTGAAATTAATGAAATTCTAAAAGATGAATTAGCAAATCATATTCATGCACTCGCAATTCATACATATACACCCGATGAGTATACAGAGCAGGGCGGCGAGGCACCAGATTCACCTAATTGTATGGGCGGCTCTAAATTAGCTTAAATAATTAATAGTGATTTGATAGTTACACTTGTGGTTAACTGATCAGATCAGTGTTTTTAGTATTAGCCTTTAAACTAGCGCTAATTTTTATTGTAAAAGATATAGGATGATCAATGGTCATTAAGCCTAAAATTCGTGGATTTATCTGCACAAACGCACACCCAGCTGGTTGTGCAGAGCATGTTCAAGAACAAATTAACTATGTAAAACAACAAGGCGCATTAAAAAGTGCACCAAAAAATGTATTAGTTATTGGCGCATCAACAGGCTACGGCTTGGCATCGCGCATTACTGCTGCGTTTGGTGGTGGTGCTAAAACATTAGGTATTTTCTTTGAAAAAGAAGGTACAGATCGTAAAACAGGCTCTGCTGGTTGGTACAATACCGCTGCTTTTCAAGAAGCTGCAGACGAAGCGGGTCTTTGGTCTAAAAATATTAATGGCGATGCGTTTTCTAACGAAATCAAGCAAAAAGCAATCGACACTATTAAAGCAGATTTGGGTAAAGTAGATTGTATTATTTACAGCCTAGCGTCTCCTCGTCGTACTGATCCAAATACAGGTGAAATGTTCTCATCTACACTTAAGCCAATAGGTAATGCAGTAACCACTAAAAACTTAAATACATCAAAGCGTGAAATTGATGAAATTACGGTTGAAGCTGCAAATCAAGACGATATCGACAACACTATTAAAGTAATGGGTGGTGAAGATTGGGAAATGTGGATTGATGCATTAAAAGAAGCCGGTGTACTTGCCGATAACTTTAAAACTACAGCGTATACTTATATTGGTAAAGAGCTAACATGGCCAATATACGGACACGCTACTATTGGTAAAGCTAAAGAAGATTTAGACCGTGCAACGGCTGCTATTAAAGAATCAACAAAAGATTTAAATGGTGAGGCATATGTTTCATCACTTAATGCAGTAGTGACACAAGCAAGTTCTGCTATTCCTATAATGCCGTTATATATTTCTGCTTTATTTAAAGTTATGAAAGCAGATGGCACATATGAAGGCACCATTGAGCAAATTCACGCATTATTTAGTGAAAACCTATACGGTGAATCGCCTCGCTTTGATGACGGTGGGCATTTATTCCAAAACTATAAAGAGCTAGAAGACGATGTGCAAGCACGCGTTCAAGCTGTATGGGATAGTGTTGATACAAGCAGCATTGATGAGCTAACAGACTATGTTGGTTACCATAATGAGTTTTTACGCTTATTTGGTTTTGGTATAGACGGTGTTGACTACGATCAAGACATAGATTCAGTTAAGCCAATTGCTAATATGATTGACTAACAGAATTTTAGTTATAAAAAAGCCGCTATAGCGGCTTTTTTTGTATTATGCGATTTGTTTAATTTACGATGGAATCAGGAACGATAATTGCTTAGGCTACTACTTTGGTCTACCTTGATTTTTATTTAAACCACTTAACAAAACTAAATAAGTGTTTCTGTCGTATAATTTTCATAAATACACTCGCATAGTCATCTAAAATGATGTTAAAATCTCGACAATATGTGATGAGTTTTACTACGTTGCTTGTTTGACATTTCTAGCAAGCTGCTCTTTTGTACCTTGATACAACTTGGAATAACTCAAATGGCGACGTGGTTGATACGATTTTTCAGTTTCTTTCCTTTAATGTAATGCAAGTGCGTATGATCAATATAAAAAAAGGTCTGGATTTACCCTTAGAGGGCGCGCCACAGCAAGTTATACATGACGGTTCTGCTGTCAAACGTGTAGCTGTGCTTGGTGAAGAGTTTATCGGTATGCGTCCAACCATGCATGTTCGTGTGGATGACCAAGTCAAAAAAGGCCAGGTACTTTTTGAAGATAAAAAGAACCCAGGCGTCCTATTTACTGCTCCAGCTTCTGGTACAGTAAAAGAAATAAATCGTGGTGCTAAACGTGTGCTGCAATCTGTTGTTATTGAAGTAGCAGGCAGTGAGCAAATCACCTTTGACTCTTTCAAAGCAGACGAGCTTCCGAGCTTAGAGCGCGAAAAAGCCAAAGAAGTACTTATCCAGTCTGGTCAATGGACAGCACTTCGTGTTCGCCCATTCAGCAAAGTAGCGGCTGTGGATGCAAATCCTAGTTCTATTTTTGTGACCGCAATCGACACAAACCCATTAGCTGCAGATCCTGCAGTAATTATTGCAGAAAATGCGCAAGCATTTGAAGCGGGTCTTGCAGTTGTTTCGCGTTTGACCGATGGCAAAGTATTTGTGTGTAAAAAAGCAGGCAGCCAAGTTCCTAGCTCATCTATAGCTCAAGTAGAAGTACATGAGTTTGGTGGTGTGCATCCGGCTGGCCTCGTTGGCACTCATATCCACCATCTTGATGCAGTTTCTGTTAGCAAACAAGTTTGGCATATTGGTTACCAAGACGTTATTGCGTATGGTCACTTATTCCTTACTGGTGAAATTTACACAAATCGTGTTATTTCGCTTGCAGGTCCTCGCGTTAAAAACCCACGTTTAGTGAAAACACAATTAGGTGCTTCATTGGATGATTTAGTGGCTGGTGAGTTAGAAGACGGAGATAACCGCGTTATTTCTGGTTCTGTTCTATCGGGTTCTATTTCAAACGGTGTTCATGCATTCTTAGGTCGTTACCACGTTCAAGTATCTGTTTTACTTGAAGGTCGCGAAAAAGAATTGTTTGGCTGGATTGCACCAGGTAGTGATAAATTCTCTGTAACGCGTACATTCCTTTCTCACCTTGCACCAAGTCGTTTATTTAAAATGACAACGTCAACAGGTGGTTCAAAACGTGCCATGGTACCAATTGGTAGCTATGAGCGTGTAATGCCGTTAGATATTTTGCCTACTCTATTATTACGTGACTTAATTGCACGCGATTTAGACAGTGCAATTTCATTGGGCGCGCTTGAACTTGATGAAGAAGATTTAGCATTATGTACCTTCGTTTGTCCAGGCAAATACGAGTATGGTTCTATCCTACGCGATTGCTTAACTACGATCGAGAAGGAAGGCTAGAGAGATGGGTTTAAAAAAATATCTAGAAGATATCGAGCCGAATTTTGAAGCCGGTGGTAAATATGAAAAGTTTTATGCTCTGTATGAAGCAGCTGCAACTATTTTTTATACACCAGGCTACGTAAATAAAGGCGCGACACACGTACGCGATAACATCGACCTAAAACGCATGATGATTTTAGTGTGGATGGCAACGTTCCCTGCTATGTTTTTTGGTATGTTCAATATTGGTCATCAGGCCGCTGGTGCTTTAGCACAAGGTTTTGAACTAGCAAACACGTGGCAAGTTGGTTTGTTCCAGTTATTCGGTGGTGAGTTAACCGCTGATGCAGGCTGGGGCGCTAAGATGTTCTATGGAGCATGTTTCTTCTTACCTATCTACGCTGTAACATTTGCAGTAGGTGGTTTCTGGGAAGTTATATTTGCTTCAGTGCGTAAGCATGAAATTAACGAAGGTTTCTTCGTTACTTCTGTATTATTTGCACTTATTTTGCCAGCAACTATTCCTTTATGGCAAGTTGCGTTAGGTATTACGTTTGGTGTAGTAATCGCTAAAGAAATCTTTGGTGGTACTGGCCGTAACTTCTTAAACCCTGCTTTAGCCGGTCGTGCATTTTTATTCTTTGCATACCCAGCTCAAATCTCAGGTGACACAGTATGGACAGCAGTAGATTCTTTCTCTGGTGCAACTATGCTAGGCCAAGCATTTGCTGGCACACTTGACTTTGCAAACATGGAATTATGGTGGAATGCGTTTTATGGTTTCATTCAAGGTTCTGTAGGTGAAACATCTACACTTGCATTATTAGTAGGTGGTTTGTTCTTAATTTACGTTCGTATCGCTTCTTGGCGCATCGTACTAGGTGTATTCCTAGGTATGGTAGCAACTGCATTTTTATTAAATGCTGTTGGCTCAGAAACTAACCCTGTATTTGCAATGCCTTGGTATTGGCATTTTGTACTTGGTGGCTTTGCGTTTGGTATGTTCTTTATGGCTACTGACCCTGTATCAGCTGCATTTACTGACAAAGGTAAATTAGCATATGGTCTATTAATTGGCTTTATGGTGGTTATGATACGTGTTGTGAATCCTGCTTTCCCAGAAGGCATGATGCTAGCAATCTTATTTGCTAACTTGTTCGCTCCACTGTTCGATCACTTTGTAGTGCAGGCTAATATTAAGCGGAGGTTGGCACGTAATGTCTAGTAATAACGAATCAATCGGCAAAACGTTATCAGTTGTTGTAGCACTATGTTTAGTGTGTGCAATCATTGTATCGTTTGCTTCTGTACAGCTTCGTCCTTTACAGCAAGCTAATAAAAACAAAGATATTCAAAGCAATATCTTAGCTGCTGCGGGCATCGACAAAGTTGAAAATGTTCTTGAAACATTTGATGCAAAAATCGAAGCGCGCGTTGTAAACATGACTACAGGTGAGTTTGTAGATACAGACCCAACAATCTTTGACTTTGAAAAAAGCAAATATGATGCAGCGCTAAGTGTTTCTCTTAAAGAGAAAGGCGTTAAAGATATTGCTGGTATTCAACGTGTGACTAAAGAGTCACCGGTGTATATCTCTAAAAAAGAAGATGGCTCAGTTGATGCAATCATTCTTCCTATCCAAGGCTACGGCTTATGGGGCTTAATGTACGGTTTTATCTCGCTTGAAAGCGATGGTGAAACAGTTAAGGGCATTATCTTTTACAAGCATAATGAAACCCCAGGTCTTGGTGGCGAAATCCAAAATCCACAGTGGACTGCTACATGGGAAGGTAAAGAACTTCCAATTCAAATTGTTAAAGGTACTGCGGGCAATGATGAGCATAAGATCGATGGTCTTTCAGGTGCTACATTAACGTCTAACGGTGTTGATCATGCAGTTGACTTTTGGACTGGCGAAAATGGCTTTGGCCCTTTCCTTGCGAAAGTACGTAAAGGAGCATTGAAATAATGGCTGATACTAAAGAAATGAAGGCGGTCCTATTTGGTCCGGTTTTAGCTAACAACCCAATCGCACTACAAGTACTTGGTATTTGTTCTGCGCTAGCGGTAACGTCTAGCTTAAAAAATGCGTTAATTATGTCAATTGCATTGACACTTGTAACTGCGTTTTCGAGCTTCTTTATCTCGCTTATTCGTAACCAGATCCCATCATCTGTACGTATCATCGTACAAATGACCATTATCGCATCATTGGTAATCGTTGTTGACCAAGTATTACAGGCATTTTCTTATGCTACTGCAAAAGAGCTTTCTGTATTCGTTGGTCTAATCATTACTAACTGTATCGTAATGGGTCGTGCTGAAGCATACGCGATGAAGTCGCCACCACTTATGTCATTCCTTGACGGTATTGGTAACGGCTTAGGTTACTCTGTAGTACTACTTACTGTTGGTTTCATTCGTGAGCTATTTGGTAAGGGTTCACTATTCGGTGTTGATATTATCCCATTAGTACAAGATGGCGGTTGGTATCAGCCTATGGGTCTATTGATCTTACCACCGAGTGCATTCTTCATCATTGGTTTGTTCATATGGGTACTGCGTACTTATAAGAAAGACCAAGTAGAAGCTAAAGCGTAAGGGGCAAATAGTGGAACATTATATTAGTTTATTTGTAAAAGCCGTTTTTATTGAGAACCTAGCGTTGTCATTCTTCTTAGGCATGTGTACTTTTTTAGCGGTATCTAAAAAAGTAACTACATCAATTGGCCTAGGCATAGCGGTTATAGTTGTATTGGGTATTTCTGTACCTGTAAACAACTTGGTTTATCATGCGGTACTTGCACCTGGTTCACTAACTTGGTTAGGTTACCCAGATGCAGATCTTAGCTTTTTACGTTTCTTAACTTTCATTGGTGTTATTGCAGCACTTGTGCAAATTCTTGAAATGGCATTAGATAAGTTTTTCCCTGCACTATACAACGCGTTAGGTATCTTCTTACCACTTATCACAGTTAACTGTGCAATATTTGGTGCGGTATCATTCATGGTTGAGCGTAACTATAACTTCGGCGAGTCTGTTGTTTATGGTATTGGCGCTGGTGTTGGTTGGGCACTTGCAATTACATTACTTGCAGGTATCCGTGAGAAACTGAAATACTCAGACGTACCTGACGGCTTACGTGGTTTAGGTATTACCTTCATCACTGTTGGTTTAATGGGACTTGGCTTTATGTCATTCTCTGGTATTTCACTGTAAAGGTAGCGAGGATAAATCATGGATTATCAGATTTTCTTAGGCGTTGGTGTTTTTATCGCTATCGTTGTACTACTGGTTTTAGTCATCATTGGTGCTAAATCTCAGTTAGTTGCAAGTGGCGATATTATCATCGGCATTAATGGCGACCCAGATAAAGCCATTAAAACATCAGCAGGTAGTAAGCTTTTAGGCGCACTATCTGAGTCAGGTATATTTGTATCATCTGCTTGTGGTGGCGGTGGCTCTTGTGGTCAGTGTCGTGTACACATTAAAGAAGGTGGTGGTGATATTCTGCCAACTGAGCTTGATCACATATCTAAAGGTGAAGCCCGTGAAGGCTGTCGTTTAGCGTGTCAGGTAAATGTTAAAAATGACATGGAAATTGAGCTTGAAGAGTCAATTTTCGGTGTTAAGAAGTGGGATTGTGAAGTTATCTCTAATGATAACAAAGCAACGTTCATCAAAGAACTTAAGCTGCAAATTCCAGATGGCGAGTCAGTGCCGTTTCGTGCGGGTGGTTACATCCAAATCGAAGCTCCACCTCACCATGTTAAATATGCAGATTTCGATGTTCCTGAAGAGTATCGTGGCGACTGGAACCATTTTGGTTTCTTCGATCTGGAGTCAAAAGTAGACGAAGAAACAATTCGTGCTTACTCAATGGCTAACTACCCAGAAGAAGAAGGCATCATTATGCTTAACGTGCGTATTGCTGCTCCACCTCCAAGAAACCTTAGCTTGCCGTGTGGTAAAATGTCTTCGTACATTTGGTCACTTAAAGAAGGCGACAAGGTAACTATTTCGGGTCCATTTGGTGAGTTCTTTGCTAAAGACACTGACGCAGAAATGGTATTTGTTGGTGGTGGTGCTGGTATGGCGCCAATGCGTTCTCATATCTTTGACCAACTTAAACGTTTGAACTCTAAACGTAAGATGAGCTTTTGGTATGGTGCACGTTCTGAGCGTGAAATGTTCTACGTAGAAGATTTTGACGGCCTAGCCGCTGAAAATCCTAACTTCGTATGGCATACAGCACTTTCAGATCCACAGCCTGAAGATAACTGGGAAGGCTATACTGGCTTTATCCATAACGTGTTATTTGAGAACTATCTTAAAGATCACGAAGCGCCTGAAGATTGTGAGTACTACATGTGTGGTCCTCCAATGATGAATGCGGCAGTTATTACTATGCTTAAAGATTTAGGTGTTGAAGACGAAAATATCTTACTAGATGACTTCGGTGGCTAACACTAATACCAAAACAGTTTAGTTTTGGTTAAAATACCAGCCTCGTAGCACTTGTGTTACGAGGCTTTTTTTATTCTTTAATTTTATCAATCTATTAAGTAGAGCTGTTATGAATCGAGTAAGTACTTCACAGGGCATAATGGCCTTTTTACTAATTACACTGACTTTATTATTGTCTGGGTGTGGTGAAAAGCCAGAGTTAAAAGAAACCTTTTTAGAAGGTAAGACTATGGGTACCACTTATCATATTAAATATTATGATGAGCAAGCCCAGCTATCGGCTTCACAACTACAGCTGCAAATAGACGCTGTTTTAAAAGATGTGAACCAATCTATGTCTACTTACATAGAAGACTCTGAAATAAATACATTTAACAGATTACCTGCAAATCAAGTCATGCCAATTAGCGAAGATTTTAGGGCTGTTATAAGCGAGTCTATTCGCTTGGGTGAATCAACTAAAACACTCGACGTAACAATGGGGCCTTTAATTGATTTATGGGGCTTTGGGCCTGATAAAAAACCAACTAATCGCCCAAGTGATGAAGAGCTTGCAAGTATGGTTGAAAAAATAGGCATTGATAAACTTATCTTAAATGAGCAAGGACTGGCTAAAACAGTTAATGGACTGGAGCTTTCTTTTTCGGCAACAGCTAAGGGCTATGGTATTGATAAAGTTGCCCAGTTATTAGAAAGCCACGACATTACTAATTACATGGTTGAGATTGGTGGTGAGCTGCGTATAGCAGGTGAAAAGCCAAATAATCAGGATTGGAAAATCGCGATTGAGCAACCAGATGCGCAACCTGGAGAGCGTAAGGTACACCGTGTTTTATCGCCAGGTACAAGTGGTATAGCGACATCGGGTGATTACCGTATTTTTTATAAAATGGATGGCGAGATCTATACCCACTTAATTGATCCAGCAACAGGTATGCCTATTAAGCACGACTTAGTGTCGGTAACTGTGCTTCATCCAAGCGCTATGACAGCAGATGGTTTAGCGACGGCACTTACTGTAATGGGGATGCAAAAAGCGCAAGCTTATGCTGAGCAACATGATTTACCGGTTTATTTAATAGGTAAATCAAAAGAGGGTTTAATTACCTACTCAAGCCCAGCATTTAAGTCTTATTTATAGTATGGTGCTGACTTGTTTATTTCCGTGTTATTTGGGTATATAATAGCAGTCGCTCAAAAATATTTGAGTTTAATTTATTGCTGATCAATAGGGGCTAAGCAATGTCACTTTTTCTTCTTACTTTTGGCTTACTAATTTTGATAGTTTCGGCTATGGCCGTTGGTATGATCGTGCAAAAAAAATCTATGGCAAGCAGCTGTGGTGGTTTAGGTTCGGTTGGTATTGATAAAGCCTGTGATTGCGATGATCCATGTGATAAACGCAAAAACCGTTTAGCAAAAGAGCAAGCCTGGAAAGAAAACCAAATTATTTAAGCCTGTCTTAAATATTAAAAAGCGCTTTATAGCGCTTTTTTTGTGCCTGTAAAACGCCTTCGCATCATAGCTTCCAAAGCAATCCAATCTAAATGTATTAGACAAAGGTATATAGTTTAGTTTTTTTCACCTATTAGGTTTATTTTTCTCGTTTGTCAAATTGGAGCTAACACTCTAAAGTTTAACCATAGACACAGAGCAAGGCTCTCGTCATAAGCTTGAGGCAAGTTAGCCTCGCTTAAAAGAATCTTTATATTGTGTGTGAAGATGTTGTCAGTGTGAAAGGCAACTCAAGTTCGGTGGATTCACTTCCATAAAGAACGAGTTTGAGTTGTTTTTATT
>NZ_AUTL01000142.1:37527-43657 GCF_000498015.1 Pseudoalteromonas sp. TAE79 | reverse complement strand
CCGCCGATATGATCCCCCGCCTAGCTGCAATACCAGCAAGACCGTTTTTAGGTTTGTCAGAGGAAGATGAAGCTGAAGTAATTGAAATTTTAAGCGAGTTTTTGATTTAAAAATAAATTACAAGCGCGTAGAATGAAGTCTAAGCGCCTTAACTTGTCAAGCCTTGACAATGTGGCGTTTAATTTACAATAATCGCTTACAGGCGATTTTAAACAGTGTTTAAACAGGGTTGTATTGCTAATATTGGACCGTGTTTTACTGTGATAAATCAAATTCCTCTTTTTAGCCTGTAAATACCCCTTATAAATTCCCGAAACACCGCACGGCCAACATACACACATCTAATCCCATACTGAGCACAGATTATTCAAACTGTGCTCAGCCATGAAAAAACCATTTACTAAAAAAAGCTTACTTGAAACCACGATAGGACTTGCTGTTTTATCAGCAAACAAACCAGTAGACCTAGGCTTTGCTGCGTGCCGCTTTGCAAGCGAAATTAACGAGCAAGGTATCAGCGAGCGCGTAATGGTTATGCCAGATGGCTATTTTAACTCGCACGATGGCCGTCCATTCGATGTGCCTGCTAATGCCTGGTTACTAGACCAAGCTGCATTTGAGCTGTTAAAGAGCACAGCTAGCACCCGCACTAACGATTACCATTTTGACTACGAGCACCAAACCTTACACGCCGAAGAAAACGGCAAGCCAGCGCCAGCAAGTGGTTGGTTTAACCCAAGCGATTTAGAGTATGTGCCAGGCGAGGGGCTTTATGCCCTTAATGTACGCTGGACACCTAGCGCACGCGCACACCTAAAAAACGACGAATACCGCTTTATAAGCCCTGTTTTTCATTACGACAAACAAACAGGCCGCCCAACCAAATTACGCCACTTTGCCCTTACCAACGACCCAGCGGTAGACGGTATGGACAAAGTAGCGGTTTTAAAAGCTTCTAAAACCCATGTTAACAATGGAGAAAACACCATGAATGCAGCTCAAAAATTGCTGAGCTTGCTAGGTATTACTGTGGATGGTGACAAAATCACCGATGCAGACTACACCCAAGCAACAACAGCGCTCACTGCTTTAAAGGCCAAGGCCGACGAAGCCGATACGCTAACAAACCAGTTAAGTACCGCCAACGATGCCGTTGCCGCACTAAAAGCCAACAGCCCAGATTCAGAGGTTAATTTAGCTAAGTACGTGCCAGTTGAAACCTACAACGCATTGCACACTGAAATGGTGGCCCTTAAAAGCACCAGCGCAACGCAAACCGTTGAGCAAGAAATTAACAAAGCCAAACAAGATGGCCGCGTGATCACAAGCGAAGAAGAGTACCTAACTAACTTAGGTAATCAGCAAGGCATTGCTGCGTTAAAAGCGGTGTTAGATGCCCGTTCACCTATTGCAAGCTTAACGGCTCAGCAAACCACTCACGCACCTAAGCCAGAGCAAAACCAAGACGGCTTAGCAGCACTCACCGCAGACGAAAAGTATGCAGCAGACCAGTTAGGTCTATCGCACACGGCTTATGCAAAAGCTAAACAGGAGCAAAAATAATGGCTTTAGTGACCCCCGCACTTTTAACCGCGTTGTTTACTGGTTTTAAAACCGAGTTTGAACAAGGTAAATCAGAAGCAATGCCGCAATTTAATAAAATTGCCAGTGTAATTAAATCTACATCGGCCAGTAATACCTACGGCTGGTTGGGTAAGTTCCCAAGCCTGGCTAAATGGATTGGTGATCGAAATATTCAAAGTATGAAATCGCAGGCGTACACCATTACCAACGACGATTACGAGTCAACGGTAGGCGTAGACCGCAACGACATTGAAGACGATAACCTAGGCGTGTACTCACCTATCTTTAAAGAAATGGGTAACGCCGCAGCTATTCACCCAGACGAAATGATTTTCCCGTTATTAGCGGCAGGTTTTACAACGCTGTGTTACGACGGGCAAAACTATTTCGATGAAGAGCACCCTGTTTACCCAAATGTCGATGGCACAGGTACAGCGGTTTCTACTGCAAATATGGCGGCTGATGTTGATTACACAGGGGATGCTTGGTACGTACTCGATACCTCAAAAGCGCTTAAGCCGCTCATTTTCCAAGAGCGTAAAAAGCCTAACTTGCTTGCCATGACAAAAATGGACGACGAAGCCGTATTCACGCGCAAAGAATACCGTTACGGCGTTGATTGCCGTGATGCCGCAGGCTTTGGTTTTTGGCAGCTTGCCTTTGCTAATAAACGTGCATTAACGCCAGATAACCTATGGGACAGCATCGAAAAAATGCGCAGCTTTACTGCCGACGGTGGCCGTAAGTTGGGTATTAAGCCAACCATGTTAGTTGTACCTGCTAGCATGGAAAAGCTAGCAACCCGCATGCTAGAGCGTGAGCTTGATTCAAATAGCTCAAACGAACTTAAAGGCCGTGTAGAGCTGCTAGTAGCTGATTACCTTTAATAGCTACCCCCATAAAAACCCTATTAAGTACGGGGCTGTATAGCCCCATACTTTAAACCAGGAGTAATAATGAAATGGCTAAAAACCTTAAGCTCACTGCGCTTGCATCGATCATTGTCCATTGCACGCAGCCTACGGGCTACCGTCGCGGTGGCATTGCCCACACAAGCGGAAAGCAAACTATTTCAGCTGAAGCGCTTACGCAACAGCAGCTTGAAGCAATTGAAAATGATCCACGCTTATCGGTGCAAGCTGTACCGCTCGATGCGAGTACTGCGCAGAACCCACAGCTGGACGCAGATAACCTGGGTGCAAATTTAGATGCCCCTAAACTCTACGCTCAAGTTGATTACACCCAAGCGCCCATTGAGCTACAACCCGTAATTGCCTTAATGATTGATGCACAAATGGAGCTTAAGCCGGTTGTTGATCAGGTGGCTTATGAAGCGCCAGGCGAAACCGAGGGCGAAGTAGTTAAAGTTAAAGTATCTGCCGCACAGCGTGATGACGCTTGGCAATGGCTACAAGAAGCAACCAAAACAGGCGAGGGCGAGTAAATGGCCTACGCAACAATAGCCGCAATGCAAAAGCGTTTTGGCGAGCAAGAACTTATTTATTTAAGTGAGCGCGACGATGCCCCCGCTGATGTAATTAATACCGCAGTTATTGAGCAGGCCATTACCGATGCAAGCGACATGATTAACGGCTATTTAGCTGGACGTTACGAATTGCCGCTTGTAACGGTTCCTAACCTACTTGAGCAATTTTGTTGTGATATTGCTCGTTATAAGTTAGGCACAAACGACACCCCAGAGCACATAGAAACGCGATACAAGGACGCAATAAAGTTTTTAAACTCAGTGGCTAAAGGCGAGTTAAGCATTGGGGTTAATGCACTAGGCGAGGACGCAAAAGTGCAAGACACCGCCACCATACAAAGCTCAGGCACTGTGTTTTCACGTGAAAAGTCAAAGGGGTTTATTTAATGTTTGAAATTACCACCGACTATTTTGCCGCTCAAAACCCGCTTAAACAGGCACTTGAACAAGTACCAGGCATTAAGCGTGTTTACCTAAGCGACGAACTAGCCGACGTAAAAGAAGACCGCCAAACAACCCCCAGTATTCACCTTATGTACTACGGCGATAACTTACCAGAAAGTAAAAACGCCGGCTATTTAATGCAGCTAACCCAAACATGGATTGTTGTACTGGTGGTGCGTAAGCAAGACACAAATGCAGGTGAGCACCTAACTAACATTATTCGCGCTATGGCGGGCAAAGTGCTTAACGGCACGGGGCCATGGCTTAGAGTAAACACCCCAGCTAAACCACAATTCACCAAAGGCCATGCGTATTACCCGCTGGCTTTTACTTGTCAAATGAGACTTAAAGGAGCGCTTTAATATGAGCGACGGTATTTTACTAGCGGGCAACATTTTTGTAGACCGTTTAAACGAGCAAGGCGTAAGCACCGGCCAAATTTTTGGTCCAATCAACACCACTAAGCTAGGCATTAAAGCTGAAGCCGATTCGGTTGTACGTACATCAAATAAAAAAGCCAGCAAAGGCCAAACACTTGATGACGTAAAAATAGGTAAGCCAACCGTTATTACATGGGAGTTTGACGATCAGCCAGCAGAAATGATTGCGCTCGCACTTATGGGCGATGTAGCCGCCATTAACGACGCAGCCGGAACATTAACCGACGAAGCCGTAACCATGCCTACTAACCAATCGTGGGTTTCAGTACCAGGGCAAAACTTTACAAACGATGTAGTAGTAAAGCAAGCCACCGAAACGAAAGTAGCGGGTGTTGATTACGAGTTTAACTTTGCGCTAGGCATGATTCGCGCCATTAAAGGCGGTGCATTAGAGGCTGGTGGCAGTATTACTGTAAGCGGTTCTTACAACGCCCGCACTGGTAAACGCATTAACGGTGCAACAGTAAGCCAAACGCGCTTACGTATTTTTGGCGAGGGCACAAACCTAGCCAATGGTAAGCAAGTTAACTTTGAAATTTATGACACGTCAATGATGCCAACCTCTGAACTTGATTTAGCAAGCTCAGAGTTTGTAACCGCTGCCCTTGAAGGGACAGCCAAACTGGTAACAGGCAAAACAGAGCCGTACTACATTGACGAGATAGACGCTTAACAACCTGCAAAGCGTATTTATAAAGGGGCGTTCGCCCCTTTATTCCCCCCTTTAAACCGTGTTTAAACTGAGTTGAAGCCATGGCAAATAAAACCCTAGAATTAGCCCTACGCATTGTTGCCGAAGCCACTGGCAAGCAAAATATTGAGCAGCTTGTAACAGAGCTGGAAAATATTGAGCAAAGCGCCGATGCCGCTAATCCAGCAGCCAAAAACCTCAGTGATTCACTAGATAAAACCGACACTAGTGCAAAACAAACTGGTCAAACAGCCGGTAAACTTGCTAAGGAATTAGACGGGTTAGCTAACCAAGCTGATCTTATTCGCGCGTTTGAACAATCAAAACAGAAATTAGAACAACAAGAAATAGCCACAACCGCTGCGGCGCTCGCCCTTGATAAACTTCAAGCCGAAGCTAAAAACACCGATAAACCATTTGTGCAGCTTGCACGTTCACTCGATGCCGCCGAAAAAGATCTAACCCAAATGCGCACCGAGCTTACCCAGCAAACAAGTAAGCACGCAGCACTACAAAATGCCCTTAAAAAATCAGACCTAGACACTAATAATCTACGCGCAGCCAAACGCGATTTAGCAGCCCAGTTTGATAAAACTGGCCGCTCAGTTGATAAATTTAGCAATAACCTACGCACAGGAACCACAGCGCAACGTGCCCAAGCGCAAAGTTTAGACGGCATTATAGGCAAAGTAACCGCATTAGCCGCAGCTTATGTGGGGCTTGACCGTGTGGCCCAAGCAGTAACCCAAGTATTTACCACAGGCGATAAGTTTGAAAAGCTAGGCGTGCAAATGCAGGCGCTAATGGGCGGTATAGCTGGTGGAGAAAAAGCCACTGAGTGGGTAAAAGACTTTACCAAAAATACCCCTTTGCAAATGGGTGAAGTAAGCCAGGCGTTTGTAAAGCTTAAAGCCTTTGGCCTTGATCCAATGGATGGCACCATGCAGGCCATTACCGACCAAGCTTTAAAGTTAGGCGGTGGTTTTCAAGAAGTAGAAGGCGTAAGCCTGGCATTAGGCCAAGCCTGGGCAAAACAAAAGTTACAAGGCGAAGAAATACTACAGCTTATTGAACGGGGTATACCTGTTTGGGAACTATTAGAAAAAAGCACGGGTAAAAATACCGTTGAGCTGCAAAAGCTATCAAGTGCAGGCCAGTTGGGCCGTGATGTAATAAAAGGTTTAATAGATGAAATGGGTCGCGCGAGTGCTGGCTCAGCCGCAGCACAAATGGCGCTCTTTAGCGGGCAAGTATCGAACGCTAAAGACAACATGGAGCAGTTTTATAACCTTATAGCGCAAAGTGGCGCAATGGACTGGTTAAAGGCCAATATAACAGCGCTTAATACTGAGTTTGCAGCCATGGCCGCAGATGGACGCTTGCAAGAGTGGGCGCAAAAAATAAGTGACACCATTGTAAGTACGGGCGAAGCAATTAAAGGCGCTGCAACAACGCTTTACGAATACCGCGAAGAAATAGCCGCCG
>NZ_AUTL01000142.1:0-37519 GCF_000498015.1 Pseudoalteromonas sp. TAE79 | reverse complement strand
TGCACTAAAAGTAGGTAATTATTTTACAAGTGTAATAAGTGGTGCCACTGCGGCCATTGCCTCACTTAGAACCTATACAGCGGCCATTGGTGCCACCACTGTAGCCACTAACGCCGCAGGTATAGCCGCTGCAAAATGGAGCACTGCCCTTAAAACAGTTGCTAAAGCGGGGTTATATACTTGGTTAATTAGCGAATTAATTGAGGTTGGCTTTTTATATAAAGATTTACTAATAGCCGAAGAGGCGCTACGCAAATCACAGCAGCAATCGGCGCAACAAGCCCAGTTACTCACCGAAGAATTAAAATCGTTATCCAGTTCAACTGGCTTAGTTATTACCAACATGGCCGAGCTGGACGCGTTGATAGAGGCAGGCACATTAGTATGGGATGACGTAACCAACCGTTATGTCAATATTGAATACCAGCAACAAAAATTAGCCGAATCCACAGCTAAAACCTTAGCAGCTGAAAAAGAACGCCAGGCATTTTTAAGCCTAACATTACCCGAAGCTGTAAAAACCATAGAGTCGTTACAGCAACAAGNCGGCTTTTTACAAAGTATAGAGTCGGCTCGTACTGCTATTATTGCCGCCGGTGAACAATACCAGGGCCAATTAGTTGTATTAGACGCACTAAAAGTTAAGTTTACTGAGCATGGCGAATTATTAGAGCGTCAAAAAATATTTGCAGGTGATGTGGGTAAAGCTTACGAGGCGCTGGGCTTAACCTCAGTTAAAGCGCTGGACGATACCGCAAACAAGCTACGTGCTGCTTATGAGTTAATGCAAGAGTCTGAGCAGCCCTTAGCTATACAGCAACAAGCGTATTTAAAGTGGGCCGAAGCCGCAATAAAAGCCGCAGATGCTACCGACCAAACTGTACCCTCAAGTATTCAAGCCGCTGCTGCTGCGCTTGGGCTTACCGAAGAGTTAGACAAGCTTATTGAAAAAGCGAATGCACTTAAGCCAGTAACAGACACTAACAGCGACGCAGTAAATCGCTTTGCTCGTGAACTTGAGCAAACCCGCTCAGCAATTATTACTAATCAGCAAGTAATGGCAAGCAGCACTGCTACCGCTGAGCAAAAAGCCCAAGCCCAAGCAGCACTTACTATTCAGCAACAACGCTTAGCTGATCAAACAAACGATTTAACCCGAGTGCAGCAGTTAGAACTTGCAAGCCTAGGCGAATTACAGCGCCAACAAAGTAATGTAACCGCAGAGCTTGAGCGGTTAAATAGTCGTTATCAATCGGGCGCGTTAACGGCTCAAGAATACAATTACCAAAAAGAGCGTTTAAGCGATGTACTAGCCGTTGTAAATAACTTATTAGGTGACTTTAAAAACGCACAAGATGCCGCAACAACATCAACCAAAGCAGGCACTCAAGCAACTAAAGAGCAAGCCAGGGCAAGTGACTCTGCAACTAAAAGCCTACGTGAGCAAATAGGACAATTAGATAATGTATCTCGCTCATACCAAAATGCATCACAAAGCGCTCAAAGTTACTACAGCCAACGAAGTCAAACGTCAGGCGCAAGCGTTAGCCAAGTAGTCGACTACCAAGAAAAGAATGGTCGAAATGCATATGACTTAGATACACCCGAGATTAGAGCCGAACGCAACAAAAGACAAAGAGCCGGTTATGAAACTGGGCATTTGGAAAAGTACCAAAGAAGTGTTGCATCCGCCAAAACGAATGCCGATCTTGATAAAATTTATAAAGAGCTTAACCAGCAACTTAGTCGATTAGGCACTGAAAATAAAAAAATAATTAACGATGCAATTAAAGCACGACGTGAAGCGTTAAAGCCCAGCAATAAAGTAAGTCAAACACCGGCTTACACGCCTAGCTATGCACCCACACAAACTTATACACCAAAAGCACCCACATATTCGCAGAATAATACAAGCTCTAATGCGGCATCTAATAGCGCTTTAAACAGCTTAGCCTCAGTAGCAAAGGAGCTAACAGCCGCTTTAAAGGCCCTACCAGCTACGAATACTGGAAACAGTAACGCAGTTAAAACAGTGCGTTTAGAGCTTGTTCTGCCAAATAAACAGCTCATTTATGGTGAATTTGAAGAACGCTTTTTACAAACATTAGAGCAACTGAGTAATACACAATGATAGTAATTAACGCCCAGCAATTAGATAACTTTGTTTGGTTAGACGAACTCGATTACAGCGCCGTTGCTGAGCAGTCAGAACGTGCCCTAAATGGTGCGCAGCATATAGAAAAAACGATTATACCCGCTGGGCGCTCAATCAATTTATACAGTGACTTTGAGGCGGCCAGCGTGTTTAACCCGTTATTTGAACACGCCAGCACAACGCTAACTCAGTTTGAAATAACAATACGCGGCACTGCATTTACTGTGGTGTGGGACCACAGCCAAAAGCCGGTAGAGGGTACACCGCATACGCATTTTTCAGACTCCGCACCTACCTATTTTCAAAACGTAAACCTACGTTTAAAAACTGTTTAAAGGCCCGATAATGCAAAGAACCGATTTAAAAATATTTAAGCCACAGCGCATAGGTAACGAGCTACACGCAGGCGGACACCGAACAAGTAACGCCATTGTTAGCGGTAAACTTAACGATGTATTTAGCTCAATCAGTGACATTGACCATGCCCGTTCATCATTTGATTTGGTGAAGTTATACCCGGCGCTAAGCACTGACGATGCAAGTCGCTTGCAGGACGCGCACATATTCCTAAGCGACCAGCCAGATGATGCGCTTGTAAATGTATTGATTGTTGAAGCTGCTAACTTAAAAGACACTGACACAGTTGCAGAAATGCTACCTTATTTGTCATTAGCCAGCACTAAGTATCATGGAACAAGCTTATTAACCGAAAGTGTTGAAGCAGAGAGCCAAACGCTAAGAGTTGAAGAAATAAGCCGCTCATTAACGCCAAGTGTAAAAACAGTCACACAATCGCTAAATTTAAGCCCCGATAGTGAGGCAGGTTTTAAAAGTGCTCGTGTACTTAGTTACGGTGATATAACTGAAATAAACATTGAAGTACCCGACTTACTACTAGACTCACCAGTATTTAATGCCAGTTACCAAAGCTATAAATATACAAAAGAGCTTTACTTTCCGCCTTCGGGCCAGCCTTATGAGCGCTTTATTTATAAGGTTGTTACTCTTAATTTAAAGCAATCTGAACTTTCACTCAATGGCAATACGGTATCCGTAACACTTGATAGAAATTCAGCTGTAACTAAAGACCAATATTTTACACTCAATTACTTTAGTAAAGATGACTTTAGATTCCATTCATTTTCAGCAAACCAAAACGTAACACTTGCAGCAGGTGAGACTGTTTTACCCGGTTATTCACGACTTAGAAAAACAGATGAAACGAAAGTTTTTACCGATGATAAACAAGGCCGCTTTATTTCTAATGGCTATGTTTTTGCAACGATTGACTATGAAACCGGGGTTATTACAGATATAGACGGCGTTGATTACAACGGCCCCGTTGACGATAACCTTGGGGTTACAATCATTAAAGGCGATCGGAAAACGCGCAACAAACAATGGCAATTGCCTAACAGTTCATTCGCGAGAGACTCGCTTTATATCACCTACCAAACAACAGACGGCACTACGTTTAGCGCATCTAGCGATTTAAGCGGTGCAATAACTGGCACTAGTGCTACAGGCGAGGTGAGCGCTACAGGTTATGTTGATATAACCTTTACTGTTGATGTAAAACCAGAATCAATACGCTACGACTATAACGAGGTGGCACAAGTTACAGTTCCTTCACCTGAGGGTGGCTTTGATACATCAACACTGCCTGGTGGTGGCGTTGTAAGTATATTTCATGAGTTTGGGCAAATTAGTGTTCAAAACAGAGAGCGTACACAACAGCAAAGCTTAACAAGCGGGCAAGTAGTAAATGTGATGGCTGATGCTAACTTTGTAGATATAGCTGATTCACAAGGTGTAAGCTTATGGTCAGCAACAGATGCAAACTACAGCTACGACAAAGCCACAGGTGAGATAACAATAAATGCAGGTGTAAGCGCGTTTAGCCCGCCATTTATAATTACAGCTATCCAATCTGAACTCGTTACTATAAGCGGTATTAGCGGCAACTTATTAAGCCTGCTAACCCCACTTAAGCGAGCTTACCCAGCCGGTGCAACAGTAAGCAGCGTACAGGTACTAGGTGACTTTCAGGCGCAAAGCAAAGACGAGCGCACACTAGCCGCTTGGCAAAACAACTTTGCTGATCTTGGGGCCGCTGCATCAAGCGCTATTAACACGACTCAATACCCAATAGAGCTTACAAACATAGGCGCAATAGCCCAGCGCTGGGCCATTGTGTTTACATCGTCCACGGCTTACAACGTGATAGGCGAGTCAGTAGGCAATATTTATAGTGGCGATACGTTAAACGACTGTACGCCTATCAACAGTTTTGCAGGCGCACCGTATTTTATATTACGCAAAGAAGCGTTTGGCGCAGGGTTAAATCCCGGTGAGGCGTTTCTATTTGAAACACTAGCAGCAAGCAAGCCAACCATGCTTACTCGCTCAGTATCACCGGGCCATTCAGAAATAACCCGTGATAATTCAACACTCAGCTTTCGTGGAAATAAGGATTAAATAATGGCTCAAACACCAACAGTTTATAGATGGGATGACCCCGGCGCACCGCAAGCAGGCGAATGCACGTATAGCGAACTTATTAATATTATAGATAAGTGCTTAGTAACGGGGTACGGTAATAAATCACCTCTGGGCTGGATAAAAGAATTAAATGATCCGCTAGCTTGTTCATATAAAAACTTAGGTTCAGGCAATTCAGTCGTATTCAGCAGTTCTTCAGGGGTGAATGATGGTAAAGGGGTGAGTTTACAATCGGTGCGTAACGTTATTGACGCTGACAACTTAGAAAATAAAGGCTTTAAACAAAGCTATAGACTGTTTAAAGGAAGAAATACAAACTGGATACTTATTGGTACACAGAAGGCTTTTTACTTTTTTTCTTTTAATATTGGAATTTATGGCGCGAGTTCTAGAAGCCATGAAACAGGTTTTTTTGTGGGTGATTTATCAAATGCTTTAAATGATGATCAAGGTAAGTTTATAGCAATAAGCAGCTTTATTGATCAAGATGAAAGTAAGATATCTGATACTGAGGAGTCTGGTTATGGTAGTTCGCTGATGTATATCAATAATATAGAAGATAACAGGCTTGTTGGTACTAAAGTTTTTGATGCGGACGGCTCTACTGAATCCTCATTGTATATTCCAAACTCAATTAGAAATTTATTGCTTTTCGCAGCATCAGAAACCACAAGCATACCAAGTAACTTACTTACTGATATTTTTCTTTATAATTCGCTTTATAGTAGTGGCCTCGATAGAGATGGAAATCCTATTGCTTCAAGTATGACGCGGCCTGCTGTAAGAGGCTCATTTCCCGGTTTTAAATATGCAATGATTGGCCACCAAAGTGAAATAATTTGGCCGTCTTTTATTAACTATGGTGATAAGTACCTAATATTAAAGCCACTTTTAGGTAGCCCTAGCCGCTTACTGTTAAATGTAGAGGTATGGGATGACTAATTTATTTACAGGCGACCATACACCATATGGATATTATTCTTTTAATGGTACTGGGAATAATTATATTCAGTCATCAGGCACAAGAACCTCACTGCCAATCGAAGTAGAGTCAGGTAAGCTGTACTCTATAAAGCCATTAGGAGGTATATCTACGCGATTTTATTTAATTGAAATATTAAATAATGGGGGCAGGATAGAGCATCCAGATACTGAAAGTTCTGCATGGAGTGAAAAAAAATATGTTGCTAATGAAAATGTTAAGTTTGTTCAAATATACTATAAAAGAACGTCAGATACGGCTACGGGTTTATCTTTTTTTGATATAACAATAGATGAGTTGATTAGCATTAACTCATTTATGTCTAGCAAGGTTTTTACGGGCTTAGTTAGCACTCCAGCCTCTAAAGTGACTATAGATTTAGATCCTAATGCAGATAGATTGATTATTCTTGATAGAGAAAGTGCAAATCGACTTTATTATTGCAAAATAACCCAATCAAACATTACTGTAAAACTGCCAATAAAATACGGTATAGCCCCCTTACTAACATGCATAATACTTGACGATAACTTAGCTTATACGGGCGCTATTTTAGATGGAGTAATTGCAGAAATAACAGACTTATCTCAATGATTGAAATTAGGTTTAAACAGCGCTATTCAAATGAAACAACAACATCACCAATAAAGCTCAGGTTTAACATTGATTATGTTGAACCTGAGTCAAAAGAAGTGGCTATTGATTGCCAAATAAACTGGCATAGCCCTACGGCAAAAGAACAGCAACAAGCGCTAAAATGGTCATCAATTAGCATTGGTGCATCAATTGTTTTTGGTTACAACAGCGGTTTAGGTTATGAGGTTAGCTTCAATAATGCTTGGTCTGAAAAAGCCACGGAACAGACAGAATTAAATGTTATTTGGCAAGCAGGGCTCAACGTTTCAAACATATTTGAATTAACGTTTAAACCTAATACACCAATTGAAGAAAATCAAAATTCAATGCCGTGGTTAAATAACTTAGACATTGAGCACAACACGCTTTTAATACCGTGGAAAACTGGCCCTATTAATGAAAATTCGTGGCAGTTTGATTGGCGAGTAAACCCTGATTTAAGCCAACAAGACTTTGTTGTCTACTACGGCCAAACAGATAAAGAATACATTTGTTATTGGCGAAACCATCCATTTAAAGGCTATGTAAAGCTCGATTTTAACGCCCCATACCAAGCCCGAACAGGCTCTATAAAAATGCGTTTCAATGCACCCGATAAAGTTTGCTATTGGGGCTTACCAGGCGGCTTGGTTCGCGGTGATGATGACATACCAACAATAGACAGAAAAATACCTATTGAGCCCCAGATTAGGAAAACATATATCATGCAGCCAACCATTAATTGCGTGCGTGTTTCAGACGACGTAAAAATACTAATTAGTAGCGTAAATTACTCAGTATCTCGCAGCCAGTTTAGTGCATCGGGTAGCCTTAAGTTTTGTTCTCGTATCGACTTTGAGCGCGCCCTGGGCCAAGAGCTAAAAATCTCAATAAATGGCTACGATTTTTATGTGATTTGTGAGCAGCCTAACACAGCCAATCGCTTTGCAAATTCAAGTTATAGTGCAAGCTGTCGCGGTCGTTTTGCTCTCTTATCGGCCCCATATGCTCGCGCTACAAACTACGCCAATCCAACGGCTAAAACGTTAGCGGGGATCATGTCAGATATTTTAGTAAATACAGGCTGGTCACTCGATAATAAAATGATAGATTACCCAATCCCAACAGGGGCATTTACTTATACTGATTTAACCCCCGCTGCCGCACTTTTAAGTGTGGCTAAGTCGGTAGGGGCAATGTTGGACATAGACAACGCTAACAAAACGGTCTCTGTTATACCTGCTTGGCCTGTTATGCCTTGGGATACTGAAAACGCTATTTGTGATGTAATACTCAACGACTCAATAATACTTGAGCACAATACAAGTCAAACAATTAACCAAGCACATAACGCGGTATTTGTTCGCGGTGAGCAGCAAGGCGTGGCGTGTAAAATCAAACGTGTAGGAACGTTAGGCGATCAATTTTCAAGTGACGTAGTTGACTCATTGATAACAGATAACCAAGCAGCAAGGCAGCGCGGCTCATATGAACTTGCCAACAGTGGCAATAAACAGCAAAGCACTATACGCACAAAGTTACTAAACGACTTACCACCAATTAGACCAGGCATGTTGGTAGGCGTTACATATGGCAGCTCTACTTACAAAGCAACGTGCGATAACATGGATATAAGCGCAAGTATTAGCGACTCAGGGGCCATCACAGTAAGCCAAACTATAAAGGTGATCAGCAATGTCTAACACACTCAACCGCCTAGGCTCAGTCCTGGACAAAACGCAACGTACTATAGTGACAGTAGTTTCAGTAAACTCTAACGGCACCACGTTAGTACAATACAGCGACAGCAGTCAAAGCATTGTGTTAGGTGCTAACGTTGAATCAGGCGCAGCATACGTTGAAAATGGCCGTATTGTTGGGGCAGCACCAACGTTGCCGTATACAGAAATAGAAGTTTAAGGTTATTTGTTGCAAACAAAGGAACGCTATTGTATTTTCCGTTTTCGTATTTATTTATAAAGGAGTTTAAATATGAATGTTACAAAACCTATCACTACCAACCCACCAGAGCCGCTAGACAAAGTTAAACCAACGCAGAGTAAGCCACAAGAAACCAAGCAGGATTTTGCAGCAATACTTAACTCTGAAATGACTTTGAATAATGGCGGCGGCGGGCACCCTCTAAACCCTAAAATAAAGCCTAAATAGTGGAATTGCCAACTTTAAGCGTGCTACTTGGCTACTCTCTAAACAAGCTTGAGTTAGTTGCTTTTATAGTGGCGTTCTTACTGGCAATCTATTTCAAGCATAAAAGGGTTTCTATTGCTATATCTGCTGGCGTTATGTCAGTAGGTTTAGCGATAGGTGATTTGTTCCATGGCAACTTACTTAACTTGCTAGACATTACAGAGCAGGTTTATTACTGGTATTTGGTGTGGGCTTTGTTTTCGTTGTTACAGGCTTTTGTAGTTCTAGGTGTTCATTGGTTCATCGGTGTTATGTTTAGTGATCAGGTTAAACTGGTGTTTATAACGATGGCGTTAAACGCTTTTTTAAACACCTTAATGTTTATTGATCGCAACTTAATAGCACTCAATTTTGATGGTAGCCCAAACTTTTATACAGAAGATAATTGGCTACTATGGGATATATACAGCATCGGGATAAACGCAAACCTGCTATTTTTGGCTTTTATGTTGTTTACCCGTGGTGAGTTTAAAGGCAAATATGTATGGATATTCTTATTGTATTGTTGTTGCTTTGCGGTGTTATCGCTTTAGTTGTGTTTTCATATCGTTTTTATATGCTTGAATCCATGGTTAAAATACCAGAGCGGCACCTGCAAAAGATTACTGACGAGTCACTTATTGAGCTTTGCAACCTACTTAAACAAGAGGGAGTGCCAAAGGATATAGTGGAGTTAGTGCGTAATCGTAAGCTAGCAAGCCGCACAAATGATTTAAGAGGGTTTACGAATAACCCTACAGGTGAGTTTATAGATCTTATTAGAGGTGCAGAGGAGTTGATTGATAGGCAGCATGAAACAGGAGAAGACCTATCACAGTCAATATCTGCCTTACTCAAATTGGCAAAGATCAATGCCTAATATATGAAGCAGCGAAAGCTGCTTTTTTATTGGCTTGAATATTATCACCCCAACCCGCGCGGCATAAATGATAATTTATTGTTTATCACTTAACCCCGTGGCGTTTATCATTTTTCGTCGGCGGCTACACGTTTTCAGTGTGAGTTTATAAAAATGCCACAATTAGCAAATCAACAATTGATTGGACCTCAGCGAAAATTGCGAGTCTCTCAAGGCCTTTATAAATGCGGCTTTGAATGAGTTATCCACGGTTTCTGTGGATAACTCTGTTTATGAAACTTTAAGAACATCATCGGCACCAATGTTTTAGGGTGCTACAACGATTTCAAGCTTTTAAATCACTATTTTTTATTCATTGTAAAACAGTAGGTTATGTTTTGGTGGCTAATAGATGTAACTCCATGAATGAATTTTTTCGTAACGATAAACCAAGTAGTTGCTTTGTGTAAAAAAGCATCAGATAACACAGGGTGTTTGTAATAAAAGTTATAAAAATGTGTTTTAATTGTTTTTTGGCGTGTTTAGGCTCTATTTTAACAAAAAGATGTAAAAATCAAGTTTTACTATTTTTTAGAATATTTACTTCCGTAATTACATCAATTGTAGTGATAAATCCGTGGCTTGAACTGCCTTGATGCTTTAAAATGATTCGTTCAGTAAAAAGAGGCCTATTTATTTCATGCGCGCAATTTCAAAATCTCAGACTCGCCCAGATTTACTAAACGATCCTATCTTGCCTACATTAAAGACGATGACCATACCGATGATATTCGGCATGATCACACTAATGATGTTCAATATTGTAGACACCTTTTTTATAAGCTTACTTGGCACCGAACCACTAGCTGCCGTGAGCTTTACATTTCCGGTTACTTTTACCGTTATCAGCTTAGCAATAGGGCTGGGGATCGGTACATCAGCAGTAATAGCGAAAGCGCTCGGCAGTAATAAAATTGATGAAGCACGTTTTGATGCCAGTATTTCTTTAATGGTTGGTGTGGTTCTGGTTATTGTGTTGTCATCTGTTGGATATTTACTAATTGACCCCATATTTACTTTGCTAGGAGCGGGCGCGCAAGTATTGCCGTTAATACACGAATACATGAATGTATGGTTTATCGGTAGCGTATTTTTAATAACCCCAATGATTGGTAATTCGGTACTGCGTGCCAGCGGTGATACCAAAACGCCAAGTATAGTAATGGGCGGAGCCGGGCTGATAAACGCCGTACTTGACCCAATACTTATATTTGGCTTTGGGCCGGTACCCGCGTTAGGAATTCAAGGCGCTGCCATAGCAAGTGTTGTTGCATGGTCGGTCGCTGTGGTTATTATTTTATATATATTAGCGGTTAAAAAACGTTTGTTGAGTCTCAAAGCGGGCAAGCAAACTGTAACTGGCGCTATTCGTAAAATATTAAAAATTGGTTTACCTGCTGCAGGTGCAAACATGCTTACACCCGTTGCAATGGCTGTAATGACCGCCTTAGTAGCGCATCATGGGCCAGAAGCCGTGGCCGCATTTGGAGTAGGAAGCCGGATAGAATCTATTGCAAGTATTTTAGTGCTTGCGCTATCGATGACATTACCGCCATTTGTGAGTCAAAACTTTGGGGCTGGCAAATTATGCCGTGTTAAAGAAGCGTATACCGGCACACTAAAATTTGTGATGGTATGGCAATTTGCCATTTACGTATTACTAATTGCATTTTCAGGTGTTATAAGCCAATTATTTGGTAAAGAACAAGCCGTAATAGATGTAATTAAGCTCTTTATTTATACCATCCCACTAAGCTATGGCTTACAAGGGGTGATCATATTATCAAACTCATCGTTTAATGCTTTACACAAACCAATGAACGCATTGGTACTAAGCGTTATTCGTTTATTCATATTTTATGTACCATTTGCTTATATCGGCAACGAAATAGCCGAATTATTAGGGTTATTTATAGGCGCTGCCATAGGTAATTTATTTACAGCAATAGTGGCATATAAATGGTTTATGAAAAAACTAGAAGCGCTGAGCGGCGAATCGTTACAGGAGTGCAATAATTGAGCGACCATTTTCAGTTAAAATCACATTTCAAACCAGCAGGCGATCAGCCTACCGCCATTAAACAGCTATGCGAAGGGTTAGAAGCAGGGCTTGCACACCAAACGTTATTAGGTGCCACCGGTACAGGTAAAACCTTTACCATGGCCAATATTATTAGCGATTTAAACCGTCCAACAATAATAATGGCGCACAATAAAACATTGGCTGCGCAGCTATACGGCGAGATGAAAGAGTTTTTTCCTAAAAACGCGGTTGAATACTTTGTATCGTATTACGATTACTACCAGCCAGAAGCCTATGTTGTATCTAGCGACACATTTATTGAAAAAGATGCTTCGATAAATGAGCACATAGAGCAAATGCGTTTAAGTGCGACCAAAGCATTGCTTGAGCGTCGCGACACCATTATTGTGGCATCGGTATCGGCTATTTATGGTTTGGGTGACCCTAAATCGTACATGAAAATGATGCTGCTTTTAAAAGTGGGCGAAAAAGTCGATCAACGCGATATGCTACGCCGCCTTGCTGAAATACAATATACCCGCAATGATATAGATTTTAGCCGAGGTACATACCGCGTACGTGGCGAAGTAGTTGATATATTCCCAGCTGAGTCAGACACTTTTGCTGTACGTGTAGAAATGTTTGATGATGAAATAGAACGCTTAAGTATTTTTGACCCGCTTACCGGTGCAATTGAAAAGCACATAGTGCGCGCTACTATTTATCCTAAAACGCACTATGTTACCCCGCGTGAAAAAATACTTGGCGCTATCGAAAAAATAAAAGAAGAACTAAAAGAGCGACGCGCCCAGTTACTCAGTGCAAACAAGTTAGTAGAAGAGCAACGTGTAGCACAGCGAACGCAATACGATATAGAAATGATGACCGAGCTAGGTTATTGCTCGGGTATAGAAAACTACAGCCGTTATTTATCGGGTCGTACGCCAGGCGATCCGCCGCCAACATTGCTTGATTACCTACCTGATGACGCATTAATGATTATTGATGAATCGCATGTAACCGTATCGCAAATTGGCGCAATGTATAAAGGCGACAGAAGCCGTAAAGAAAACCTTGTTGAGTATGGTTTTAGAATGCCCTCAGCAATGGATAATAGGCCACTGCGCTTTGAAGAATTTGAAGCCATAGCACCACAAACTATTTATGTATCGGCAACGCCTGGCGACTTTGAGTTAGAGCGTTGCGCGGGCGAAATTGCAGAGCAAGTAATTCGCCCAACAGGGTTGCTCGACCCACTTATAGAAGTACGTCCTGTGGGCGATCAGGTTGATGATTTACTCTCAGAAATATACAAAAGTGTGGAGAAGGGCGAACGCGTACTGGTAACTACACTTACTAAACGTATGTCTGAGGATTTAACTGACTACCTAAGCGAGCATAATGTTAAAGTACGTTACTTACATTCAGACATTGATACCGTTGAGCGCGTAGAAATAATTCGTGACTTACGAGCTGGCGTGTTTGATGTGTTAGTGGGTATTAACTTACTGCGAGAAGGCCTTGATATGCCAGAAGTGGCACTTGTTGCCATACTTGATGCTGACAAAGAGGGCTTTTTACGCT
Organism: Pseudoalteromonas sp. TAE79; assembly: GCF_000498015.1. Taxonomy (NCBI): domain Bacteria; kingdom Pseudomonadati; phylum Pseudomonadota; class Gammaproteobacteria; order Alteromonadales; family Pseudoalteromonadaceae; genus Pseudoalteromonas; species Pseudoalteromonas sp. TAE79. Next base: position 24,552 of record NZ_AUTL01000142.1, on the reverse strand, counting down.
CAGCTCGCTCGCTGATACAAACCATTGGCCGTGCTGCGCGTCACTTAGATGGCCGCGCTATTTTATATGGTGACAGAATTACAAAATCAATGGCAAAAGCAATGGACGAAACAGCACGCAGGCGCGAAATTCAGCATGCATATAACGTTGAGCACGGCATAGAGCCTCATGCTCTGGCTAAAAAAATACTTGATGTAATGGATGTAGGCGAAGAAGCATCCCCTAAAGACAACCTTAAACTTATTCGTAAAGAGTCTAAAAAGGTACTTAGTGCGAAAGAAATTGCCGTGCAAATTAAGCAGCTTGAAACCAAAATGCATGCATACGCAAGCGACCTAGAATTTGAAAAAGCGGGCTCTGTTCGCGATGAAATACATGAACTACAACAACAGTTGATTAATTAAAAATGACAGCAAACTTTACACCTCTTATTACTGCGCTTGAAAACGCGCCAATTTTAAAAAATGAACTGTGTCGTGTTTTTCATGGCCGAGGCCACAGCGTCGAAGCATTAAGCCATATTAATTTAGACTTTTACCCACCCAGTTTGTTTTTGGTTTCGTACGATGAAATTGACGAGCAAACACTAAGCGAGCTCACCAATGTTGTGTGGCAGTGGGCAAAAAAAAATCAGCCTGAACTTATTACGTCACTTGTGTACCAGCAACGTGCTGGCGTACAAAGCCAAAACACCGTGGTTTATGGGCAATTACCTAACCCACATGTTGTAACCGAAAATGGCATTCGCTTTTTGGTTGATTTACAAAGCCGCCAAAATACCGGAATATTTCCCGATATGCGCAGCGGCCGTGAATTTGTAATGGCTAACAGCAAGCATGGCAAAGTGCTTAATTTGTTTTCATATACGTGTGGGTTTTCGCTTGCCGCCATGCAAGGCGGGGCAGATCATGTGATGAACATGGATATGAGCAAAGGCGTGCTTAAAGTCGGCAAGCAAAACCATCAGCTAAATGGTTTTGAGCGCGGCGTAAGTTTTTTACCTCACGATATTTTAAAATCGTTTGGAAAACTAAAAAAAGCAGCCCCGTTTGATTTAATAGTAGTTGATCCGCCAAGCTTTCAAAAAGGCAGCTTTATATTAACTAAAGACTATCAAAAAGTGCTGCGCAGGTTACCAGAGCTACTTTGCGATACTACACAATTACTATTGTGTGCTAATAGCCCAGAGCTTAGCGAAGATGCGTTTAAAGCATTAATAAACGAGAACACCCAAGGCGCAATTGAATTTGTTGAGCGCCTAGCCCCCACCGAGCGTTTTATTGAAGTAGACAGCGACAAAAGTTTAAAAGCGCTTGTCTATAAAACGTCACAAACACCTGCTTAAATGAAGCTCAGTAAACGCCTAACTGCCATTGATAAATTAATTTCGCAGCATCACGATATTATTTGGGATTGTTGCTGCGACCATGGTTATTTAGGCATGGCGCTATTAAAACGCGCAGCTGCAAACCACGTTATTTTTGTAGATATAGTCGCCACTTTAATGAACGACCTAGAAGCGCAATTATCATCTATTAATAAATTACAAAAAACCTGTAATAAAAACCCGCAGTGGCAGGTCTTGTGTCAGGATGTAGGCAAAATAGAAATTGCTCAAAGTAAAAGCCAAGTAGTTGTAATAGCAGGTGTTGGCGGTGAGCTGTTGTTAAGTTTAGTACAACAAATCATTGCTAATAACGCAGTTGAGCATTTAAATAATGTTCGGTTTATTTTATGCCCAGTGCATCACACTTATAAGTTGCGAGTGGGTTTAAAACAACTCGGTTTAGGGCTTATAAGTGAACAAATAGTTTACGACAACAAACGTTTTTATGAAGTGATTGAAGTGAGCTTTAGTACCAATAATGAAATTAGCCATACAGGCAACAAAATGTGGGACTTTGCTAGTACTGAGCACGCTATGTACCAACGACAACTCATAAATCATTATAATAAAATGCTCAATAAAGATAAGCCATACTATCAAAAAGTTATAACAGACTATCAAGAACTCACCGATAGTTAAAAAAGCCCAAAAGTAGGGCGTACATGTGATCTAATTACGACATTGACGACGTAATGTGTTCATAGTTTATATCGCACAACGCGAGTTTATTTGGTTTATTTATGTCAGATAACAAGAGTCACATTAATCATTTGCTTAGCAATGAGCAAAAATGGCAACACAGTTACGAGCAACCTATTTCTTATGCACCCCTGGTGCAATTGGCTAATAGTAATTGGGTGGTGCCACAGCATTTTTTACGTTACAAGCACACGCTTCAAAGCGTAAACGAAGTACTTGAGAGTATTGAGTTTTCGGCTCACTTTAGAGTGCTCGCTGCACAAAAAGGTGAAGAGATTTATCTGCAAGTAGCAGTGCTGAGCCCTGATAACTACCAAAAAAGCGCATCTACTAATGAAGCCAAAGCTAAAAAACTATTATTTGGCAGACGCTGGATAGTAGAGGAAAACTTACCTACCTCAGAGCTTATTCAAACCGCATTTTTAGCGTTAAAAGTAGCGCGTGAACATGAAGTAAGAGAGCTTTTTCAGTTAATGCAAAGCGGCGCAACAAGCACGCCATTTAACAATCACCACGACTTACCTGTAATGGCGCAAAACCCTGAACTTGTTAAGAGCGAAGCGGTTACAAGTAACGTTGGTGATGTGCTTAAACGCATTGTATTTGCAGGAAAAAGTATTGAGCTTAAAAGCCAGCAGCAAGTAGCCGAGCAACATTTATATACTGTTGAGCTGTTGTGTGAGGATTGTCAGCTTAGCGAGTTTAACAAAAAAACAATTGCGTTTTTAACAGCAGACTCATCCGCTAATAGTTTTTTACATGGCTTAATTGCGGCATTGGTGGCCACAAGTAATGACTACGTAAACGAGCAGTTTAAATACAAAGGTTTTGCCCGCTTTAGTAAGCACGTTGTGGTTGAACAAATAGGTAACCTAAGTATCGCTATGCGTTCGCCAAGTACCGTAGGGCTTTGCTCTATGGGTAAGCAACATGCTAATCAGTTAAACTTTGAGATAGACAGTGGGCGAGCACCACAGGGCTGCGGGCAAGCTATTGGTGGGTTTTTAGCTGCTCACGGCATTGAGCAGCCAGAAAATGCGCATTTATATCCAAATTACTTATAACAACTTAAAGTTTATTAATTTCATCTTTAACGTTAAAGCTTGAATCAGTAACAATAGCCTCAAGTGTTTGTACACGCTCTTTTAATGCAAGCACTTGTGCGTTTGTTTCAGCTAGTTGTTTATGGGCATCGCTGTTGTTGTTTTGCATTTTATGCTTAAACTCAAGGTGCTTTTTATACATATCGTAAACTACTCCTGAGCCAACCGAAATTAGCACAATAAGTACAATCATCGTAGTTCCAGACATAACCTCATTCCTTATCATTTTATTATTCGTTTATGGCTAAAGTATAACCTTTAAGCGCTTTTGTTAAAGCTGACAATTGTAACTTAATTTGTATACTTTATTTAATTCAGCTTTGAGCGTGTTCATCATTTATACACTTTAGATATTGTTTAATAGCTACATAGCCACCACATAATAAACATAATTTAGTCAATACAGTGAGTTGCCATGTTAAATAATAAAATTCCACCGGTTATCGTTGTGCTGTTTTTTGCAGGCATAATGGCGCTTATTGCGCATTACAGTGTTATTGATTTCACCGCCTTTATTACCTACTTAGCAGCAAGTTTGGTCATTATTGGGTGTGTTTTTTGTATTGCAGGGGTGGCGAGCTTTAAAATAGCAAACACCACAGTAAACCCAAATAAACCTGAGCAAGCATCAAAACTTATTACGAGCGGCATTTATAAAATTTCGCGTAACCCAATGTATGTGGGTTTTGCATTTATTTTAGTAGGGTGGGGTGTTTGGTTAAGTTCCTTGTGGGCGCTTTTATGTATTATCGGGTTTATTGCCTATTTAACATTTTTTCAAATAATACCCGAGGAGCGTGCGCTCACTAAATTATTTGGCGAAGAGTTTACCGCCTATAAAGCGCGTGTAAAACGCTGGCTGTAATCAATACCATTGACTTAAAACCTGACAAACAAAAAAGGCTATCGATGATAGCCTTTTTTTGTTTGCAGCAATTGTATTACTAATTAATTGCTGCTTATTCGTATTCTAACGGGTCTGTAATGTTATTTAGTGCAAATGCTTCAAGGCGTTCTTGGCACGCGCCACATTTACCACAGGCCTTTTCACGGCCGTTATAACAGGTCCACGTATGGCTGTAATCTAAACCCATTTCAATACCGTCGGTTAAAATACCAATTTTAGTATTATTTAAATACGGGCTAAAAATTTCTACCGCGTCGTAGTTCGCAATACGACACACATCATCCATTTTTTGCACAAATTCAGGACGGCAGTCAGGGTAAATAGCATGATCCCCAGAATGAGCGCCGTAATAAACTTGGCTAGCTTTAAGTGATACCGCGTAGCCAACAGCAAGCGAGAGCAAAATCATATTACGATTAGGTACAATCGTACTTTTCATGCTTTCTTCTTCGTAATGGCCTTCAGGCACATCAATATCATCAGTAAGTGATGAGCCACCAATAAGTTGGTTAATCGCCGAAATATCAACAATTTTATGTGGAACGTTTAATTTTTCACACACACTTGCCGCTACTTTAAGCTCTTTTACATGACGCTGACCATAGTCAAATGAGAGGGCATATACATCATGGCCTTGTTGCAGGGCTTTATTTAATACGGTAAATGAGTCCATACCGCCGGAATAAATAACAACTACTTTTTGCGTCATATCTGTTTTGCTCTTAGTTTTAATAGAGGTTTATATCAGGGCGCGATATACTACACGGCCGCAGCTTAAATAACAATTTTTGCACAGCGCTTTTTGGTTTTTTAATAGTAGCAATTTGGCTGCTAGGTAGTAAGTGAGATCTCTTTTGTACAAAATTAATGAAGTGTTTGAAACCATTCAAGGTGAAGCTAGCTTTACTGGCACACCCTCAATATTTTTACGTCTGCAAGGCTGCCCAGTAGGTTGCTCTTGGTGCGACACTAAGCAAACGTGGGATGTTGATAATGTATATAAAGTATCGCTGGATGAAACCGTAGAAAAAAAAGCCGACTCAGATCATTGGGCTAACGCCAGTGCGGAGCAAATTTTAGCGCTGTTTCAATCACGTGGTTACACCGCAAAGCATGTTGTAATTACTGGCGGCGAGCCATGCATGTTTGATTTAAATCCAGTATGTAACTTATTACATGAACACGGTTTTAGCACACAAATAGAAACCAGCGGCACGTTTGAAATACTCGCCCCAGAGCAAACATGGGTAACGGTATCGCCAAAAATCAATATGCGCGGTGGTTATGAAGTACTTACCAGCGCTATGAAGCGTGCCAACGAAATTAAACATCCCGTTGCCATGCAAAAGCATGTAGAAGAGTTAGAAGAATTATTTGCTAAAACAGGCGTTAATCCTAAGCTTGTTTATTTGCAGCCAATTAGCCAAAAAGTATCAGCAACAAAATTAGCAATCGACACCTGTATTGCCAAAAACTGGCGCCTATCAATACAAGTACATAAGTATTTAGGAATTAGTTAAAGCCAGCTTAAAGTTATATTACGTATGTTGGGTAGAGCGAAGCTAAACCCAACAAACCTCTACTTCCGCACCATTTTCTAATAACGTTTTATAATATTTAAATACGTGGATTGGATAAGCGAAGCACCACCCGACAACCCTAAAGCTCATATCTTCTTCGCTAATAGCCATAACTAGTTTACTATGCGCGACTTAAAAATATTCTACTACTTACCACTAGGCTTATATGTCCGCAAATGCGCTTTACACCGACCTTTCTGATTACTACGACTTAATGTGTGCAGATATTAATTATCAAGCCCAAAGCAATTCTATTCACAGGCTGCACCAAATTTTTGGTAATGGCGCAAACACCCATCTTGATTTAGCGTGTGGCACCGGCCCGCATGTACGCCACTTTATTGATAACGGTTATAAAAGTAGTGGGCTTGATTTAAACCAGCCAATGCTAGATAAAGCAAAAACGCGTTGCCCAGAAGCGCAATTTTCGTTGCAAAACATGAGTGAATTTAAGGTAACCGAGCACTTGGATTTAATTACCTGCTTTTTGTATTCAATCCATTACTGCGACGGCATTAATAAGCTAAAAGAATGCCTTGCCAGCGTACACAGCGCATTAAACGTAGGTGGAATATTTTGTTTTAACACGGTTGATAAAAACAAAATCGACAGCGATTCATTTGTAGAGCACACAGCAACAAGCGAAAATAGCTTCTTCACATTTCGCTCTGGCTGGCACTATAGTGGCAGCGGCAGTAAACAGTTATTAAAACTCAGCATCGAAAAAACCACCGCAGATAAAACACTCGTATGGCACGACGAGCACCCAATGGTCGCTTTTAGTTATACCGAGCTGAAAGAAGCCCTAAAGCCGTACTTCGAAATCCACATATTTGAACATGACTACGACAAAATAACCCCATGGGCAGAGCGCTCAGGCAACGCCATTTTTGTCTGCGTAAAAATTTAAGTTAAACACGTTGGGTAGAGCGCAGCGAAACCCAACGAGCTCCAACGAACCTCCAATACCAACTTTTACCCTTGGAATAGGTTTTTGATAAAAAACTTGATAACTCTACAATAAAATCTTATAAAACAAGCTTCTAGTAGTTTTTTACACGTTGTTATTCTAACAGAGTAACATTTATCATATTTTTTCCAAATAAAAGCGCCAGCTTATTATAAAAATCAAACTAATTTATCTAAAACAAAATTATTTTGGGTACCGATTAAAAGGCTAAACCTTTATTATTTACTATCTGCGATTCATTAAACTTCAATAGACTTACTTTTTTTGTGAGCAAGAACATATTTGATTGCTTTGATTTGTCCGAGTAACTTTGAGTTTTTTTCTTGAGCTAGTATGTATTGAGACTCGAGGTAATCCTGCATATCTGGTAGAGCTATAGATAAACGTTTGTACTCTTCAGATTCGCCAATGCTTACTAATAAATCAATTTCTGATTTTTTGAGCCGTTCATTCAGTTGTGATGTGGATAGCTCAATATTATATTTTTTAGAACCTTTGAAATGAGCTAAATAGAAATCAGAATGAATAAAACCCTCGATTTTACGGTATTTATTTTTACCTTTTACTTTTTTATCCTTAACTAGAAGCCCACTATTTTCTAACTTCCTTACTTGGCGGTACACAAAGTTATATGCAGCACTAGCAGATTGCTGACTTTTACTCATTAATAGGTAGGCATCACGTAATTCAATTAAGGTAAAAGAGTCAATGCTCTCATCCTGAAGAGTAGAATAAAATTCTTTGTAAAATTTGGCGGAGGTTTTTGGCATTTCATTCTCAAGGTTAGTGAGTTTTAGTTCAAACAAAGTTAGATAAACTAAACCTAAAACATAAATACGGATTATAATCCGTGGCTTTATAGTCCGCAACTTTGGATAGTCTTTCTCTTTTACGAGATGAGAAGTGAAAGACTTAGCAACCAAATTTGGGCTGAAATTAAGACAAAGACGAAAAGAGTTAGGTATATCACAGGATAAACTGGCACTTTTAGCGGACATTGATCGCAGTTATGCGGGTAGAATAGAGCGCGGAGAGGTTAATATCACGCTTGAAAAGGCGTATCATTTGGCAGAAGTGTTAGATTGTGATGTTAGATTAATTTTACCTTAGAGTTTGATCTGATTGGTTTTGAACTTTTAGCCGCTCTATCCAGGGAGTGTCAGAGAAAATACATTCTAAGTATTTCTCCATGAATCATACTTAGATTTTTGATTTATAGATAATTTATAAAATTCTACATTTTCGATGTAAACAAGCTGGTTACTCTCAAAAAAGTTTTGCTACATATTTTGGTATTGAGAGAGGTAATTACAGAAAATGGAAAAATATGTAGTTAATATAAAAATTAGAACCATTATATCAACTAGATAATACACTCGGTTGTTGCTTTTCAGATACAATATCATCAAAAGTAAAGCATGAAATTAAGCTTGATTAACTTCAATCAATAAAGTTAACTCATAATCAACAGCACATGATAAATAACTTGTAATTTTGAGGACAGGGAATGGTTTCCAAAAAAGAATTATCTGAACGTGATATTTGCACAAAATTTATTAGTCCAGCTTTAGAAAGAGCAGGATGGGATATGAAAACTCAAATTCGTGAAGAAGTGTCATTCACGGATGGACGCATCTACGTTAAAGGTAACCTAAGCACTCGTGGTACACGTAAGCGTGCTGATTACATCCTTTACTACAAGCCCAATATCCCAATTGCAATTATTGAAGCTAAAGATAATAAACATTCTGTAATGGCTGGGATTCAACAGGGGTTAGGCTATGCCGAAATTCTTGATATTCCAACCGTATTTAGTAGTAATGGAGATGGCTTTTACGAACATGATAGAACATGTACTGAGGGCGTGGTTGAAAAAGAAATCGCACTTGAGGACTTTCCATCACCAAACACTCTATGGGAACGCTACAAAAAATACAAAGGTATTAAAACGGAAGAAGCTGAACAGATTAGTTCGCAAGACTACTTTTTCGACGGAACAGGCCGAAATCCCCGTTATTACCAACAAATAGCAATTAACCGAACCGTTGAAGCTATAGCAAACAAACAACCCAGAATATTGCTAACAATGGCTACAGGTACAGGTAAAACCTATACAGCCTTTCAAATAATTCATCGACTCTGGAAAAGTGGCGCAAAAAAACGCATCCTTTTTTTAGCAGACCGAATATCTTTAGTTGACCAAACTAAACGTGGTGATTTTCGTCATTTTAAAGATAAAATGACTGTTATTAAGAATAAAAAAATAGACAAGTCTTATGAGATATATTTAGCAATCTATCAAGGGTTGACCAGTTACGATGAGGAGAAAGATGCATTTAGAAAGTTTAGTCGTGACTTTTTTGACCTAATAGTCATTGACGAGTGCCATCGTGGAAGTGCGTCTGAAGATAGCGCGTGGCGTGAAATACTCAGGTATTTTGAAAGTGCTACTCATATAGGCTTAACCGCAACACCAAAAGAAACAGAAACTGTTTCAAGTAGTGAGTACTTTGGTGACCCCTTATATACCTATTCTTTAAAAGAAGGTATTCAAGATGGCTTTCTCGCGCCTTATAAAGTATTACGTGTAGGTTTAAATGTAGATCTTGAAGGTTGGAGACCTGAGGCCGGTAAAAAAGATAAACAAGGCCAACTTATAGATGATCGTATATACAATCGCACAGATTTTGATAAAAAACTGGTTATAGATGAGCGTACCCAAGCTGTAGCAAATAGGATTACAGATTTTTTAAAGAAAACAAATCGTTTCGACAAAGGAATTGTTTTTTGTACTGATATTGATCATGCACAACGTATGCGAGCCGCAATAGCTAACGCAAACAGCGACCTTGTGGCTGAAAATAGTAAGTATGTTATGCAAATTACCGGAGACAATGAGGAAGGTAAACGCGAGCTTGATAACTTTATTAATCCAGAAGAAAAATATCCAGTTATAGCTACAACATCTAAACTGATGACCACAGGCGTTGATGCTCAAACCTGTAAGCTTATTGTTCTGGATAGCAATATCGGTTCCCCTACAGAGTTTAAACAGATTATTGGCCGTGGGACGCGTATCAATGAAGAATTTGGTAAAAGCTTCTTCACCATTCTTGATTTTAGGAGTGTTACAGACCACTTCGCCGATCCCGATTTTGATGGTGAGCCTGTTCGCGTTAAAGAACTAGGGGAATATGATAATTTTGACTCTCCTGAGGATGAAATTAAAGAAGAGGAAGATATCGTTGATGAAAATGGTGAAGAGGTTGTTTTTACCCCACCAGAAGTTCCAGATATTATTGAAGGTGGTGACATTATCGATGAGCCACGCCCGAAGTATTATGTTAATGGTGTAAACGTCGCCATATTAAATGAGCGCATTCAATACATGGGTGGTAATGGTAAACTTATCACTGGTAGCCTCAAAGATTACACGCGAGAGAAAGTACGTCAACAATATCAATCTCTTGATAAATTTATTAATAAATGGAACTCAGCAGACAAAAAGCAAGCCATCATTGATGAGCTTACTGAGCAAGGTATTGTATTTGACAATTTAAAAGAAACTATTAATAAAGAAATGGATATTTTTGATCTCATCTGTCATACCGCATTTGACCAGCCACCGCTAACACGTGCAGAAAGAATTAACAATGTTAAGAAGCGTGACTACTTTACTAAATACGGTGAACAGGCAAGAAAAGTTCTTGAAACGTTATTAGATAAGTATGCTGATGAAGGTATAGAAAATATAGAGAATATTAAAATATTAACGGTCAACCCGTTTGATAAGTTTGGTACCCCCATTGAAATCATTAATGTCTTTGGCGGTAAAAAACAGTATTTAAAAGCACTCAACGAGCTTGAAAACGAAATATATAAGGTAGCGTAGTAAGTAATGTCAAACATCAGTGGAATAGTTAAATCAGCAAGAAAAATAATGCGTCAAGATACCGGAACTGGTAGTGATGAACTTCGCATTTTACAGCTCAGCTGGATGTTGTTTTTAAAAATTTTTAGCGATAAAGACAAAGAATTAGAAATTTTAGATGACGATTATGTATCACCTATTCCAGCAAATTTGCATTGGGATGAATGGGCAAAAAATGATGAAGGTATGACAGGGGACAAACTTCTCAAGTTTGTTGATCAAGAATTATTCCCTACACTTTCAAACATTGACCTTTCTACAGCGAATAAAAGGGCGTTATTAGTTCACGAAGTTTTTGCTAATAATTATAACTATATGAAGTCTGGTACGCACCTTCGTCAGGTGATAAATAAGCTTAATGAAATTAACTTTAACGACACTAAAGATAAGCAAGTATTTGGTCAAATTTATGAAACATTTTTGAGTGAGCTGCAAAGTGCTGGTACTTTAGGCGAGTTTTATACTCCTCGCGCTATTACAGACTTCATGACGGAAATGGCGAACCCTCAACATGGCGAAAAAGTACTTGATATTGCATGTGGTACAGGTGGTTTTTTAACAACAGCAATAGAGCATTTAAAAAAACAAAAGTACTCTATTGAAGAGTTAGAAAACATTGGCAAAAATGTTGTTGGCTGGGAATACAAACCTTTGCCTTATATGCTTGCCAACACAAACTTGATTTTGCATGACGTTAGAACACCCACTATTCGGTTTGGTGACTCTTTAGAGCGCCCTTTAACTGAGTATACGAATAAAGACAGAGTAGATGTTATTTTAGCTAACCCTCCTTTCGGTGGGGTGGTATCTAACAATAACGAAAATAATTTCCCGCAAATATATCGGACAAAGGAATCGGCGGATTTATTCCTAATATTAATGATACACCTTTTAAAGCAAGGCGGGCGTAGTGCTATTGTATTGCCCGACGGGTCATTAACTGGTGGCGGTGTTAAACAACGTATTCGTCAAAAACTACTTGAAGATTGTAACTTACACACCATAGTTCGATTACCAAACTCAGTATTCCAGCCTTACGCTTCAGTAGCCACCAATTTACTATTTTTCACTAAGGGTGAACCTACAAAAAGTGTTTGGTATTACCAACATAAAGTGCCCGTAGGCATTAAATCTTACTCGAAAACTAAGCCTATTCAATTATCTGAATTTGATGACTTAAAAGCTTGGTGGAATAATCGAGAAAGTAGTGATTTGGCTTGGTGTGTTGATATAGAAACAATAAAAGCCAATGGCTACGATTTAGATATTAAAAACCCTCACCAACCGGAAGAAGAAAAACAACATACCAGCAGTGAATTGTTAGACTTATTACATGCATCTTTTGCTAGAGGTGATGAATTACTTGACCAACTTCGTAAGGAGTTGAATTAATGTCGGGTGTTAGAACTGTTCTACTTAAAGATATATGTAACTTTGAAAAAGGATCAACAGGCTTAATGAAGTCAGAGCCTGGTGAGTATCCTTTAGTTACCACAGGAAAAGATCGTCGTTCCTGCGAATCATATCAATTTGATACTAAAGCTGTTTGTATCCCCCTAGTATCATCTACTGGTCACGGTCATGCCAGTTTAAATAATGTTCATTATCAAGAAGGTAAGTTCGCTTTAGGTACAATCCTAGTCGCACTGACTGCTAAAAATGAAGAAGAACTCGATGTACATTTTCTTCACCTTTATTTGTCACAACTGAAAAATGTTGTTTTAGTACCTTTAATGAAGGGGGCTGCAAATGTATCCCTTTCAATTACAGCTATTAAAAATATAGAAATTCCATTACCTTCAATTATTAGACAAAAGACAATAACTGCAAAATTTCACAGTATTGTTAACGAAGAAAATAAATTAAATAGTGAGTTATTTTATCAACGTGCTTTGTTAGATAAGCTAAAAATTCAAATAATTAAGGACTCGATAGAAGGAAATTTGACAAAACAATGGCGTGAAATATACCCACAGAACAACTTAAATAATCAGGTGAATGTAATAAGTGATTCGACACCGTATCCTTTACCTGAAAGCTGGTATTGGTGTCGCTTTGGAGAAGTAATTAAGTTTGTTAGTGGTAATAGTTTTCAAAGTAGTGATTTTCAAAAGAGTGACGGTATCAAATGTATAAAGATTACAAATGCAGGTGTTCAAACAATAATTGAAACAGATGATCGACTTCCGTTAAGTTTCAAAGATAAATACCCTAATTATCTAGTCTCCGAGGGCGATATAATTTTAGCTTTAACTCGTCCATATATAAGTAATGGTTTGAAAGTAAGTTTGTGCTCAAAATCATATGATGGAGCACTTTTAAACCAGCGTGTAGCTTTAATCAAACCTGATGAAAAAATAGTAGATCGTGAATATTGTTTTTATTTTCTTACTTCTGACTTTGTTCTAAAGGGATACAAGGATGAATTTGATTCGAAAGGCCAGCAGCCTAATTTAAGAAAAGACCATGTGACTGATTTATTTTTTCCTTTACCGCCATTAAAAGAGCAAAAAGAAATCGTTAGAAGAATAAAACAAATTGCAGATATTCACTCCAAGTTATTACAAAAAAATACCCAGAATCAAATTTACGCAAAATCATTAATGGAAGCGGTTTTAAAAGAAGAATTCTCTAATTAGTGTCTAAAAGGATGTTGTCATAATGTTAGGAGTTGAAAATAAGTCATTACTTAATGAGCAAAGTAGGCAAAATCATAAATTTAATGTATTGAATTTAAAACCTTCAGAATTCAATAAACTTAAAGATGCTTTGATTGGTATATTACCAGGCTACTATGTTGACCCACAATCTATGGCAGGAACTTTAGCTCGTTTAGGTAAAGATGCCACTGCACGGAAGTTATTAACCAAAATCCCTGAGGTGAAAAACATACGATCAGGTGATATTGGTGAAGTATTAGCCTCTGATTATATCGAAGAATCTTTAGGTTACTCTGTTCCTATAAGAAAGCTACGTTGGCGCGACCATCGTAATATGGCTATGCGTGGTGATGATGTAATCGGTATTATTGTTGATCAACAACAGCAAAGCATAAAGTTCCTTAAAGCTGAAGCTAAAGCGAATCGAACCCTTGGGCGGGGAATACTAGGTGATGCGAGAAAAGAGCTTGATTTAGACGATGGCTTTCCGGCTCCTCACGCTTTAGAGTTCGTTGCCGAGAGGTTAAGAGAAACGGGTAACCAAGCACTTTCAAATCTAATAGAAAAAGTACAATTAGTAGATGGTATCCGAGCAAATCAAGTAGAGCATCTTCTGTTCACCTTTACGGCATCTAATCCTGCTACCTTACAAAAAGAAGCTTTTGATGCTTATAACGGTAATATTAAGCAAACGTCGGTTGGTTTTAGGGTTACTGCTCATCAGGAATTAATAGCAGGTGTATATCAAGGAGTGATTGATGGCCTCAACGATTGAAGATATAGAACAAAGTATTCGTGAAGCTATTGCACCAGGGTTTAGAAGTAGGATACTTGAACGTGGTTTAGCGCGTTCAATGATTTGGGTAGATGGTGAATTGCCTGAAGGAGCACCGAGATTCGCAGAAAAGCTTTCTTATGATCTTTTATCCTATGGCTACTCACTGTTATCACTTGCCATACGTTTACGCGATTTACGTGGTAATGAAGACCTTTGTCGTGCAGCATTTGAAAAATCAGCAACAGCAATCACCGATGTTATCCATGATGGTAATCCTGAAGATCCCGAAAAAGGCTTTCATAAAGTCTTAGCTTCATCAGCTTTTCATCTAGGACGTTATTCTGCAAAAGCATTTTCTTTAATTCAAAGTAACTTAGAGAACCAAAACTTAAGTAAAATAGAAGAGTTGCTATCTTTATTAATGTTGAGACAGTTTGATAAAATTGAAGTAATGGTAATGCAATGGAAAGCATCTGGTGAAGGCTCTGATGAATCACTTGCTGAACGTTTAGAAACAGAAATTGATCAACTAAATCAAATTGCAAACACTGATGATGAACCTGAAGAATATGGTATGTCATCAATAGAAATACCAATTGTACAGCAGGCAATTACAGACAATTATTTTTCATCAACCTTTGAGTTCTTATTTGCTTTAGAGGCCGGTAGCCAAGATCTCCTTGAAAAATCTATATTTAGAATAGATACCAGCTTAACTATTTGTAGCGAGTTAAACCTATTGCCTCAGTGGTGGGTGTTAAGAATAACCAAACATCTATTAAAAGATCTTTGGGACTCAAGCTTTCATAAAATAATTCCAGGGCCGCAAAATGATGGCCATGATACTGATTGGAATTTACTGCGTTGGCTATTTATTACATCTCTTTATAAACGTAATAAAGCAGAAATAGAATTATGGCCGTCACAATTAGAAGGGGCAAAACGAGCAGTTAAAGATGATGATGACCTTGTCGTATCTTTACCAACAAGTGCAGGTAAAACAAGAGTTGCTGAGTTATGTATTCTTAGGTGTTTAGCGATAGGTAAAAGAGTTTTATTTATTACACCACTTAGAGCCTTGTCTGCACAGACAGAATATTCACTGAGAAAAACATTCTTACCATTAGGTAAAACGATTTCATCTTTATATGGAAGTATGGGAACCAGTGACTTTGAACAAGATGTTTTAAGAACTCAAGATATAGTAGTAGGTACACCAGAAAAGCTAGATTTTGCTCTAAGGAATGACCCTACTTTAATCGATGATGTTGGCCTTATTATTTTAGATGAAGGCCACATGATTGGCTTAAGTGAGCGTGAAATAAATTATGAAGTTCAAATTCAACGCTTACTAAAACGTCAAGATTCTAATGAGCGAAGAATTGTTTGTCTTTCTGCCATTTTACCAAGTGGCGATCAATTTGACGATTTCGTTGGTTGGCTTAGGCAGGATAAAGAAGGTGATGCTATTCAATCTGATTGGAGGCCAACAGATTTAAGGTTTGGTGAAATCGTTTGGCAAGGACACACTGCAAAAATTGATTTTACCGTTGGTGAAGAGCAAGCATTTATACCAGGATTCATACAATCATTTATACCACCAATTGGAAGAAGGGTTACTCCATTTCCAAAAAACGCAAAAGAATTAACATTAGCCTCTGCTTGGAAGTTGGTAGAAGACAATCAAACTGTATTAATTTACTGCCCAGAGAAAAGGTCTGTTAATAGCTTTGCAAAAGATATTGTAGATCTCAATCGGCGAGGTGCCCTTGGTTCAGTGTTGTCGGTTGATCCAGAAAAAATAGAGTTTGCAAAGGTACTTGGTGCTGAGTGGTTAGGAGAAGAACATCCCATTTTGCAGTGTTTGAACATTGGTGTTGCTGTTCATCATGGTGGACTACCTACACCTTTTAGAAAAGAGATGGAAAAGCTTTTGAGGGATGGGATATTAAAAATCACTATTTCATCTCCTACGTTAGCACAAGGCTTGAACTTGGCTGCAACAGCATTAATCGTTTATTCTGTTCGCAGAAGTGGCAATGTAATTGATTCATCGGAATTTAAAAATGTTGTTGGTAGGGCAGGGCGAGCTTTTGTTGATACTCATGGTCTAGTTCTTCATCCTATTTATGACCGGATACCTTGGCGTAGAAACCAGTGGAGAGAGTTAGTAAATAATACTAATGCCCGTAATATGGAGAGTGGGCTGTTCAGGTTGATAGCTACTTTCATACAAAGGATTGCTAGCAGTTTACAGACTCAATCTATTGAACAAGTTCTTGAATATATAATGAACAACATTAATGTTTGGACTTTTCCTACAGTACCTCATGAGGTTGAGCAACAAGAAGAAGAAAATAGAAATGCCTGGGAGCAGCATTTAGTTAGTTTAGATACCGCATTGTTAAGTATGTTAGGTGAAGAAAATATCCCAATAGATAATATTCCAAATGTACTTGATGAACTACTTCAATCATCATTATTACAGCGAAGACTTAATCGTCATGAAGGCGAAATACAAGTGCTGTTTAAGGGGATTTTGACAGCTAGGGGAAAATATATATGGGGCTGTTCAACAGCAGCTCAGAGAAAAGGCTATTATTTAGCTGGTGTTGGTTTGGTTACGGGGCAGAGGTTAGATGAAATAGCGCCTCAGGCAAATGATCTATTGATAGTAGCTAATGCTTATATTCTCGATGGCGATCAGGAGCAGGAAGCCATAACTGCAATAACTTCACTTGCTGAACTATTATTCACAATACCTCCTTTTACACCAAACATTTTACCAGGTGATTGGCATGAAATACTTGAAGCATGGTTAAAAGGTGATGCACTTAGAGATCATGACTTTGAATCAATTGATGATACTCTGCGCTTTGTTGAGGATGGCTTAGTTTATCGGTTACCTTGGGGGCTAGAAGCATTAAGAGTTCGTGCACNAAGCCAATAATGATGTTATTTTTGATGAAATGACAATCGATGATTTTGAGGTAGGCTTAATTGTTCCAGCTGTAGAAAATGGAAGTTTAAATAGAAGTGCAGCAATATTAATGCAAGCAGGGTTTAGCTCACGTCTAGAAGCTATAAACTCTATCCAATCAACAAAAGCAACTTTCTCGAATAGTAGAGGCTTCAAAGATTGGTTGTCATCAGAGAGGTTAACAACTTACATATCTACTTTAGGTTTAGCTAATGAAAATAGTGTAACACTCTGGGCAACATTTCTTAATGAATATAAACCTAAATCAGATACAGTTTGGCAAGGAACCAGCGTCACTCTTTCTGCAGGTTGGAAAATTGGTGTTCGCAGACAAATTGGTCAACTTATTAAGTTGTATAATGAGGATACCGGTGTGACTAAGGCTCTTAGCTCAGATGGAGAAGTAATTGGTAAGCTTCGAGAAAGATATAATTTATTAAAAAATGGAGTTTATAGGGCAGAGCTAGAAGCAAATAATTTTTTAAAGGTAACTTATTGGGGCGCTGGTGAAGCGCCTTTCGAAGTGACTCAATTGTATTAGTTTTGGGTCACAAGCCATGAGAGGTGCAGTTACCTTTATTCTGCCTATCTAGAGTTAAAGTGATAGGCAGTTACACAGATTTTGTAACAGGCCTTCCGATTAATAAACGGGTAACTGTTAGATCAAGTCTGAGATAGAACAATCTATTTACCTTCTAGGTAATTTAGAACCACTTCATGGTGATCTTTAGTTTTAAACTTATTAAAGATATGTTCTAGATTACCATTTTCATCAATCAGAAAGCTTGTGCGAACAACACCCATATTTTCTTTACCCATGAACTTCTTTAATTGCCATACATGGTACTTTTCACAAACAGCGTGATCTTCATCTGCTAATAATGTGAAGTTTAATTCTTGCTTATTAATAAAATTGGTCAACTTTTTAGGCGTGTCAGGACTTATACCTAATACAACAACGTTTAGCGCATTAAGCTCTGCTTTAGAGTCTCTTAAGGCACAAGCTTGCGTTGTACAACCAGGAGTTGATGCTCTTGGGTAAAAATAAATGAGGACTTTCTTCCCTTGCAGCTCAGAGAGGGTAACTGGATTATTGTCTTGGTCATTTAAAGTGAAATCTGGTGCGGTTTTTCCTACTTCTATTGTCATAGTTTATTGCCTTATTTTCTTAAGTTAAATTCAGTCATATGTAGAGAGTTTTATTATTTAATAAAAGTGCCTTGAATAATATTGTCAGCTCTTGCATTAACCACTTTATCCATCGCCTTTTCTCGTTCACTCGCAGATATCATTTCCATTAAATTTTTAATCATACTGATATGTCGTGCGGCTTGTTCAGCAAATGCTTTTTCACTTTTTCTAGTGTCAGCAAGATGCTTTGTTTTGAGTTTGTTTAGTTGCGTTTTTTCACTTTTTAATTTCTTGTTCTCTAATAGCAAAAGCTCTATTTTTGACGTCGCAGATTCGCTACTATCTACTTTTGCTTTCAATGATTTTTCTTCTATTACTTTTTTAATATCTGGGTGATTACGTAAAGCGCCAACGCTCAAGCCGGCTTCTTTTTCAACTGAATTATTATTAATCTTGAGTTTATTTTCTCTTAACTTTTTCTTTAACTCAATATTAGTTGGCTCGCCTTGAATAAGTCTATTTAGTGCGTTAATCAACGCGTTTCTTGTTGTTTGCTTCACTCTGTTTCTCCTACTTGATAGATCAGTAGTTTATTAACTGCTTTTGGGAACTTTACAGGCTCATATTTTATTCCTAAGTCATCCATGATCCGCTGCGCCGCAGTAATCTTAATATATGATTCAGAGGCTGTTTGAGGAGTTAGCTCGTTATGCTCTATATCGAAGTACATATGTGTTTCTGCTTCTTTTCGCATAGCCTCTGCATAGACAGCATCTACAATGTAATCATTATCACAGTCAACGCATCCAATTAAATTGACTTGTGTTCTCAGGCTACAACTTTGAGATGTGCAATAAATGCCTGGAGCGACTACATGAATATGCCTTTTTCCTGTCTTTAAAATATTTTCCCAATATTCGATTGTAAGCATATCGTTATCAGTTTTATCTTTAAAAGCGTTTAGACCTTGTTCTATCATTTTTTTCGTAAATTCCTTGCCTTTCCCTCCAGCTACACGCTCTTTATTGGCAAACTGGTTGTAGATATTAAGATAAATTTGAGCTTTTTGACGCACTCTTTCATTTTCAACATCTGTATACAAGTCTTTCTTACTACTTTTTTGCATTCGTAGTTTTTGAAACTTACTTGCATTCTTAGCATAATGTCTCGTCATAGCTAGTGAGACATGGCTGAACTGTTGTTTCAATTGTGGGAATGATAACAGTTCATAACCAATGAGGTAATATGCAAATGAGCGGCGTAATTGGTGACAAGAAAACTCATAGTCATTACCGATTTCAAAATTTCTATCTGGGTCTGATAACTTCAAATCCTTAATGTCTTCATTGGTTAATGTTAGTTCAGATGCCAGAGTTTTCTCAAACCATTTTTTAGCTTGCCTTGGTATTGATTTCTTATTAACTGCCACAAAACCTTCTCGAAACTTATGGAAGAACCTTGTGCTATTAAGAGTTTGCCGAAGGGGGCTATGAATTGCTTGAAGGATTTCATAAGCTTTAATTGCAATTTTGGTAGATACAAACTCATCTTGTTTTGACTGGATTCCTTTGACTGTTTTACCCAAGTCAGCATTTATTAAGTATATACTTTGGCCAGCTATGACTTCTTCATAGCAACCATAACCGTGTGGAGTTCATAAATTTCATCCCCCCTCATACCTGATTTTGCCATTAGTGCCCAAACGCAAACTCCTGAATACTTGGTTAATATTCGCTCGGCTTGTGATTGGTTTGATATAGCTTCATTACCTATTATTATGTGGCGTTCAGGGTAACACTTATCATAAAAGCTTTCCTTTATACTTGGTTCGTACTGTTCGAGTAGGCCTATGATTTGTACTTTCGTAGGTGAAGTTATTTTCGTAAAAGCTTCTAAAAATAGCCTATTTGCGATTCTACTATTTTTATTTGAATTTTCGAGCCGCCAAATATACTCACCACTTGGGCGTACACTAACACCCTGATGTAAGTAGCTAGCATACCCTTTATATATTTTACTTTTGAAGGTTATTAAGTAATTGGATAGCATTTCAATTTTATCGCGAATTGGATACAGGTTATTAATAAGTGATTCTGCTTCGGTAAGTGCTCGCCAGTATAAGCGCTGTGGGATAACACTGAACTGTTCTCTCTCAGTCAAAGACAGTCCTATATCTGAAGGCGATAGTGTATTAGTTAACGCTATATCAAAAGGTAGCCCATCCTGCTCAATAAATAGTTTATTTAATGAGGAGTAAATAGTTTCTCGTCTAAAGTTCAAAGATGTTGAATTTTCTATAGCCCACTTTTCGAGAAGGTTTATATCAATATACGCAAAACTGTTTACTCCTTCTAAAAGTAAAGGTTTAATGCACTTTTTCAAATCAACTAAAGTTTGATAAAGTGTCGCGAATGAGTTTTCTCTAGGGGATAGCCACATCATTTTTAAAATTAAGCTTTTTAATTCATTCTGAAGATTGCGCTCTATTATTTTACCATCGAGTGAAAAGTCTAACGTTTGAGTTGTGCTTGCATTAGGAAGTAAAAATTGTTGTAGTTTTTTCCAAGCTTCATTATCGACGATTTTGCCAAGAGAGTTACCATTAGTGTCAAAACCAATATCTAGTTTTTCAAATTTATCCCAATCACCATGTTTTATAGCTGGCTTTAAAACATCAATGAGATAATTCGCGTGGTTATTAATATTATTTTGCGCCTTCGTAATAATGCTTAAATACTCTAGGTTTGGTATTTTTATCATGATTATTTCCTTGGCTTTACAATTGATAGTAGCGCGTGATTCATAGTAATACGAGGGTGCCTTCCATTCTTATTGAAGAGGCTCATTGCTTCTTTAAAAACACTGATGCTAGCGCCTTCAAGTGTCTGTTCGAATGCTTCAATCTTTATTTTTACTTCTTCTTTAGCTTCAGGGTAACGGTCTAAGGCATCCTTTAAAACATCAATAAATGAGATCAGTTTATAAATAGCTTTTGGTTCATCTACGGCTTTAGCTGAATTACATTTGAAGCAAACATCAAACTCTGAACAGGGTAGATCATTACCAATCGATTTATTGGTTGCTCTTTGCGTATTTTGTCCACCTTTTAGATCCTGCCTACCATTGCATATCACCCCATTAGGGTTGGTAGGTGTCTTTTTTTTGAGCCACTCATCATGAGTGAGCATTGGTATACTGAGTGTTGTTTTTATTTCTTGTTTCGCTTGTTCTAAATTAGTTCCAGTAGTTATGCGTTCAAGAACCTGTATAGCTTGAGATAAAATTTGTTTATTTGTATCGGGATTGCCATTAGTATAATGCCTCTCCAGCGTTGATTGCGTGTTTTGTAGAAGGTTACTCAAGTGTAATAAGTGACCATCTTTATATTCTTGTATACTTGTTGTTTTTCGAAAACGACTCGATTGTAGAGTAATAAAGTAATCATTAGGTTGAATACTATATCTCTTCATTGAATTGGATACGATTGGGCTAAACCCTTCCCATTGTTGAGGTTTGTCCTTTAAACTACCAACTCGGAATAAGTACCGTTGATATTTTTTAAGCGCTTGGTCCGAGCGATTAGTTGCCCACTTTTCTATATCTTTGACTAATGACAGTTCACTTAATGGAACCTCAAAAGAGCCTTGCTCACTATTATCGTACGCGAATGTAACATTAACATTTCCTTCTTCATTTTTATCAGAGTATGTAAAAGGTAATAAAGCTCCTTTTAGGGAAGCATCTGTATAGGATGAAATAATTAAGTAGCTAATCCTCATGATGTTATAGGTAGCGTTTTTTTGGTTTATCGAGTAGAGAGTTTTGTTAACAATATTTCGACCCATCTCATTGGTAACTATTTTTAGATCGATAGCTTTACCATCTTGAAATGTATAAAAAAGCTCTCGCAGCCAAGGTAAATTTATTTTTCGGTGTGAAGTTACAAGGTTCAATGAAAGAGTTAAGTGTCTATTTATTTCAATAATATCGTAACTTTTGGACACTTTCCCCGCTGAGTTAAGATTGTATAGAAGTTCACTATCACTACCATATAAGGAAGATAACTCCGTAAGCACTTCCATAAACGTAATGCCTGTTTTCTTTTCTACATCAAATGTAAAAGTGTCAACTTCATTCGTTAATGTGGAAGTGACTTCTTTATTAGCTCTCACTTTAAAGGCTTTAATTTTTATAGTTTTAAGAGATTTATCTCGGCTATCAGTCATAATTTCAAAGGGGTGAGATAGACTTCTTATTACAGCGTCATTAAATGAAGTAAAGTAACAAAGTAAGTGGTACGCAGCGCCCATTGTAATATTAAATGCACTGTTATTTTTAACTTGCCCAACATCAGGTTGCAGTGACGTAGGCAAGTAAAGTTCTTTCTTAATTGAACCGTAATTTATAGTTATGGATAGTTTTTCAGGAGTTATATTTTTATTTCTTTTAATAGCTATTAGCTGCAAAGCTAAACCAAAAAACAAGTCACTCAAGCGTGAAATTATCATTTTTTCATCAGCGTCAGAGTAAGGTAGGAATGGGTCATGCCTATTTCTAAATGGGCGGTGAAGGTGCTTCCAGCTTTCGGCGTATATTCCGCACCATGTCAGAGCTATTATTGTGTTAGTACATCTGTTCACGCAAGTAGACTCTTTAATGCCTATCTCATCGCCGTCAGCTCTTTGCCATAACTTTACATAAGGAGTATATTTTTTTAATTGATGGCGAAGCTCTCCATCATTACCAAATAACTTAAGATAACCTTCTTTTGAGAAAGGATCTAAGCCCTGATTATCACAAAAGCATAGATAAGACCTTAAAGCATGATATAAACAAGTAACAAATCGTACTGACTTTCCACATTCTACATACTCATTTGCTTTCTTGGAAAATCTTCGAAGATATGCAATACGCTCCCGTATTTGCTCATTTTTTTCATTACATTTTCGGTACGCAAAGAGTGATATATCAACACTTTCAATTACATTACTATTACCACGTTTATATGGAACGGTAAGTTCTAATCTAGTTATATTATCTCTGTCTTTAGATGATGTTGCTTCTATGAGACCTCTAGCTAATGGACTTTTTGGCATTCTACCACCCACCATTAATTTTATTATTCTTGCGTTTGGCTGCGGAGCGTTGTGAGGTGTTTTCATTCATAAGTATTACATATTTTTCTGTAGTAGCTGTACTTTTATGTCCCATCAAGTTAGCAAGCTCACTCATTAAGAAATCATAACCCACCTCTCTCTCTGCTGCTTCATTTCGTAACCAATTAGTCGCATAAGTTGAGCGCAAATCATGGATTTTGTAATACCATGAGGGGTCAATATTTACTTGAATTCAAGTATTAAGTGCAATCATTATGCAGCCACCAGAACTTCTGATTGCCCCGTAAATAATTCATGAGGGGTTTTATACCCTCTTGTTTTTCTTGGCCGATGGTTGAGCTTATCAACTGCCGCCTGTATCTCTGCTTCACTTAGCGCCATAAAGTCAGTTCCCTTGGGGAAGAAGCGTCTAAGTAAGCCGTTGGTATTCTCATTTATGCCCCGCTCCCATGATGAATAGGGATGAGCGAAATACACATCAGCTTCTAATGCTTGTGCAACATGCTCATGGTGAGCAAACTCTTTTCCATTATCTAACGTCACGGTAATAACCTTACCTTTATATGGTGTCATACACTTGATCAGCGCATCGGCTGTTATTTTCGCATGCTTGCTTTCAATTCTGTGAACGACTGTATATAACGTTTTACGTTCAACCATTGTGACAAGCGCATTTTTACGCCCTTTACCTATCACTGTATCGCCCTCCCAATCACCAATCCTAGACTTTGAATCCACAATACTTGGGCGTTCATCAATGCTGACTCGATTAACTATCTGTCCACGTTTATCATAGCTTCCATAGCGTTTTTTATACTTTTTACATGCACGAGTGAGTGTCTTATGTAGCTTGCCACCACGAGCCTTGTCTCTGTAAATATATTGATAAATTGTTTCATGATGTAAAACGACCTGTTTCTCTAAAGCTAAGCGGCCTGCCACTTGCTCAGGGGAAAGTCCGTCATGCAACAATTTATTAATCCAGTGAGTGACGTCCTCTGTTAACTTACTTGCTTTGAAAGATGACTTACGTCTTTGTTCAGCAAAGTTATTGGCTTGGTTAGGCCGATAGCCTTTAAGTCCTTTATTGCGTTTTAGCTCTCTAGAAATAGATGACGGTGAACGAGTTAGTTCTTCAGCTATCTGCTTTTGGTTATTTCCTGCTTTTATTAACGCGTAAATCTGGTATCTTTCTTCTTGTGTCAGCTGTTTATATTTCATTAAAGCAATTTCCTTTGGCGAGAAAATGGCCGAATTATAACAGCTGGCCATCTAATCTGAGAAATTGCACTTATTATCCGAATTTAGG
>NZ_AUTL01000141.1:0-4503 GCF_000498015.1 Pseudoalteromonas sp. TAE79 | reverse complement strand
TAGGTTCGGTGTAAAGTTTTCTGGCGAATTCAATTATACCTTATCTTCATGCTGTTTGTTTTTCATACCACAAAGATCAACACGCCCTAGCTAAAAGATTTAAAAAGCGTGTTTTGTGTATGCAAAACACGCTTTTTTACGTTTGAATAAATGTTAGATATTCATGTGTATTATCTATATACCTTTAAAATGCCTTAAAAGTGATGTTATTCTAATTTTAGGCGATAAAAAACCAGCTTAAAAGCTGGTTTAGCACTTAATCTGAACTTTGCTTAAGCGGTTAAAGCGTATTCGTTTTTTGTGCTTTATATTTTATACGGTAGCTATGTAGTAGTGGTTCAGTGTAACCACTAGGTTGTGTTACACCCTCCAAAACCAGTGCAAGTGCAGCTTGAAACGCAATGCTGTTATTAAGGGTTTCTTCGTTTATTGCCATGGGTGTATACGCAGTGTCGTGCTCGTTTTGACCATCAACTACTTTGGCCATTTTAGCCATTGTTGATTTTATTTGCGCCTGTGAACACACGCCATTTAGCAACCAATTAGCCATATGCTGGCTTGAAATACGCAGTGTTGCTCTATCTTCCATTAGCCCGATATGGTTAATGTCGGGTACTTTTGAGCAACCAACGCCTTGATCAATCCAACGTACAACGTAACCTAAAATACCTTGTGCGTTGTTTTCTAGCTCACTTTGAATATCTTCTTTTGAAAGCGTTTTAGCATCTGTCATTAGCGGCGGTGTAAGCAGGTCATTAAGGCTCGCAATAGCACGTTTAGCTATACTTTGCTGCTCGGTAAATACGTTTATATCGTGATAATGCATTGCATGCAGAGTAGCGGCTGTAGGGGAGGGCACCCATGCTGTATTAGCGCCTGATTTAGGGTGAGCTTGTTTTTGCTCCATCATTAATGCCATTTTATCTGGCATTGGCCACATGCCTTTACCTATTTGTGCTTTATGACTTAAGCCACAAGCAAGGCCAATATCGACGTTGCGATCCTCATAAGCTTGTATCCATGATTGCTGCTTAATCTGTGCTTTTGGAAGCACAACGCCCGCTTGCATAGAGGTATGAATTTCATCGCCTGTGCGGTCTAAAAATCCAGTATTTATAAATACAACACGCTCTTTAGCTGCATAAATACAGGCTTTTAGGTTTACAGAAGTACGGCGTTCTTCATCCATAATACCCATTTTAAGCGTGTTTTTAGGTAAGCTTAGCGCTTCCTCTACTAAGCTAAATAAAGTGTTAGTAAACGCTACCTCTTCAGGGCCATGCATTTTTGGTTTTACTATATTAATACTTTGCGCGCTTGAGTTTTTTATACCTGTTTTTTTATTTAGGTCGTGCAGGGCAGCGGTAGCAGTAAACATCGCATCCATAATGCCTTCAAATACCGGTTGATTGTACACATCGGTAATAGCTGGGTTCGTCATTAAATGGCCAACGTTTCTAACAAACATCATGCTACGGCCTTTTAAAGTAACTGTGCCGCCATCGAGTGCGGTGTATGTTTTATCACTTTGCAGAGTGCGCTCTACGGTTTTATCGCCTTTTTTAAACGATTCAACTAGGTTACCTTGCATCAAACCAAGCCAATTTTTATAAACTTGTACTTTATCTTCTGCATCTACCGCAGCTACAGAATCTTCACAATCCATAATGGTTGTAAGCGCGGCCTCTAACACTACATCTTTTAAGCCTGCTTTATCTGCTTGGCCAATAATGTGGTGGTGATCTATATGTAGCTCTATGTGTAAATCATTGTTTTTTAATAACACTACGGTTGGGTTTTGTGCTTCACCTTGATAGCCAATAAGCTGAGATGGGTCAGCTAATGTGGTTTGAGAGCTATCACGTAACGTAATTAAAAGTGCGCCATCTACTACTGAATAATTAGTGCTTTCTATATGCGAGCCATTAGTTAACGGCAATGCTTTATCTAAAAACTGGCGAGCGTAGGCCATTACCTTAAAACCACGAACAGGATTGTAGGTATTGCCTTTTTCGGCTCCATCGTCTTCGCTTAACACATCTGTACCGTATAAAGCGTCGTATAACGAACCCCAACGTGCGTTAGCGGCATTAAGTGCAAAGCGTGCGTTACTTACAGGCACAACCAACTGAGGGCCTGCTGTAAGGGCTACTTCGGGTTCTACATTTTTGGTTTCAATTTCAAAGTTGGCAGGCTCTTTAACTAAATAGCCAATATCTTGCAAAAAGGCATGGTACTTAACGCTATCCCACGTTTTATTAGCAAGATGGTAGTCATTTATTTGCTGTTGAAGCAATTCTCGCTTTTCAAGCAGTGCCTTATTTGTAGGGGTAAGTGTTTGAACTATATGTGCAAAGCTTTGCCAAAATTGATGCTCACTTAAGTGAGTGCCTGGTAGTAATTGATTTTTAACAAAATCAGCGAGTTGTGTGTCTACGCTGAGTCCTGAATGTGTGAGAGTGTGGGACATAATTACCTTCCTTAAACGGTCGCGATGTTGTTGTGTGCTTGTGCGTTAAGGCAACAATAACTCAAAAAGGCAATGTTGAGTGCTTTTTAGCCATTCACAAAATGTATAGCCACAATAACAACTATAAATTTACTAAATCTAGAAAAGGAGCCTAATGTTGAATCAAGCGAAACGGAGCACACACTCCTAGCCACTCTCACAACATTAAAATAATTTACACACTCGTTCGAAGGATTTTATTATGACAACATATCAACGCGAAACAGACACACTCTCTACTCTTTGCCAATCACAAGGCAGCGCATGGAAAGCTATTAACCCTGAATACGCAAGCCGTATGCGTTTACAAAACCGTTTTCGTACAGGGATTGAAATTGCGCAATACACAGCAGACGTTATGCGTGAAGATATGGCTGCNAAGCCTGTACACCCAATCTTTAGGGTGTTGGCATGGCTTTACTGCCCAACAAATGATGATGGCTATTAAGCGCCATCAAAAAACAACTAAACGCAGCTATGTATACTTAAGTGGCTGGATGGTTGCAGCACTTCGCTCTGCATTCGGTCCGCTGCCAGATCAAAGTATGCACGAAAAAACATCAGTACCTGCATTAATTGAAGAAATTTACACATTTTTAAAGCAAGCTGATGCACGTGAACTAGACCACTTGTTTAACGACCTAGATGCAGCAAAAGCGAATGGCGGCGATGTTCAAGCTGTTATTGATAAAATAGACAACTTTGAAACTCATGTTGTGCCAATTATTGCTGATATTGACGCAGGTTTTGGTAACGAAGAAGCAACTTACTTACTGGCTAAAAAAATGATTGAAGCCGGTGCGTGTGCCATTCAAATAGAAAACCAAGTATCTGACGCCAAACAATGTGGTCACCAAGCGGGTAAAGTTACCGTTCCACACGAAGACTTTTTAGCAAAGATTAACGCAGTACGTTACGCCTTTTTAGAACTTGGTATTGATAACGGTATTATTGTGGCACGTACAGATTCATTAGGTGCAAGCCTTACTCAAAAAGTACCTGTGTCGCAAACACCAGGTGACTTAGCAAGCCAATACAATGCATTTTTAGAAACGACGCCAATTAACGGTGTTGATGACTTAAATGAAGGCGACACAGCAATGAAAATTAATGGCCAGTTATGTAAACCAACTCGCCTAGATAACGGTTTATTTCAATTCCGCGAAGGCACTGAAAAAGACCGCGTAGTACTAGATTGTATTACGAGCTTGCAGTCGGGCGCTGATTTACTGTGGATTGAAACAGAAAAACCTCATGTTAAGCAAATTGCAGAACTGGTAAATCGTGTTAAAGAACACGTGCCAAATGCAAAACTGGTATACAACAACTCGCCTTCGTTTAACTGGACGCTTAAGTTTCGTGAGCAAGTATATCAAGAGTGGGAAGAAGCAGGCCGTGACCTTAGTGCTTACCCAAGCTTTGGCGACAATAAAGGCCTTATGGCACCAGAAATGGATGCAACAGAACTTGCGCAAGCAGCCGATTTACTAGTGCAAAACTTCCAGCGCGATGGCGCACGTGAAGCAGGTATTTTCCATCACTTAATTACTCTGCCTACGTACCATACAGCTGCGCTGAGCACTGATATTTTATCAGAAGGTTATTTTGGCGATATGGGTATGCTGGCTTATGTACGTGATGTACAACGCCAAGAAATTCGCCGCGAGCAAGCTTCTGTTAAGCACCAAGACCTAGCAGGGTCTAACATGGGCGATACACACAAAGAATACTTCTCTGGTGATAACGCGCTAAAAGCCGGTGGTGAAGATAACACCATGAACCAATTTTAACTTCCTAACTAGATAGTGTTACTCAAGGGCCAATAGGCCCTTTTTTATTGCTTTAAGTAAAGTTAGAACATTGAAGCATAATTACAGATCAGACTTTAACTAGGGCGTGTTGATCTTTGTGGATTGAAATTTGTTCAATCTAGGGGCGATTAAATCGCGGCGCGAGGTTTGTAACCTAGTGGGCTAAGTAAAAACCGAGCAACA
>NZ_AUTL01000140.1:0-15268 GCF_000498015.1 Pseudoalteromonas sp. TAE79 | reverse complement strand
GTGGCCAGCGCGAGTCATGCCAGCTGCCGACAAATATCTTACCATCGGGGCGTTGCTGAAATATAAAATCGCTAATACCCCAAACTTTACCTATTTGCCTAAGCGCTTCTATACCTGTGCCGCTGTGATAAAACGCGGGCGTTATTTTATTTAAATATTCGGCGCTTTCAGGTGCCACAAACTCAACGCCTAGCTTTACTAGTTCATCTAGCACGGCCTTTATTGTTGCGTGACGAATAGCAAGCGGGGCGGGAAAGCTTAGCGCGCCGAGCAGCTCGCGGCAGGTTAAATACCATCGGCCATTGGCTTGGTGCTTTGACTCAATTACGCCAAGGAAATACGGGATCATATTATCAAGTGTGTAACCTAGGTGCAGCTCGACCAGCCCGCTTGGCTCTTGCTCTGCGACCACTTCAAATTTTGCGCGGCCTGTGCTGGCAATGTCTAGTTGCACGGTTTTGCTAACAATATTGGTTACTGTGTTGCCGCCAATTGTTAGCGTGTTAGAGAGGCGAGTACTCATGGTCCTTCGACCTCGTTAAATTTATTTTGTACGTCGTCGTTGCTGGTTGTTGCTTGCGGCTGGGCGCTTTCGGTTGCTTGTTCGTCTAGCTGCTGTTGCTCGCGCTCTGATACAGATTGCACTTCTACCAGTTTAAATGCTACTTGCCAGCCTTTTTTGTTTTCTATTTCGCTGGCGCTTATGTCGCCATCGAATTTTGCTTTACGTATTTTATATGCTGCGGCTAGCTCGTTATTTACTGTGTAAATAATACGTGCGCCGTTTTCGTCCAGCGCTTTTGCTTTGCTTATTAATAATGCCAGGCTAGCGCTTTCGTTAAATGGGATTTTAGTATTTACGGTTAGTGTGCCCGACTTTACGCCTTGGTCGCTACTTAGTGAAAAGCTGCCAAGGCCTGACATATCGCCACCGGCTAATTTTACGCCTGCGTTTACGCGGGTTTCGAACCCGGGCACGTTCCAACCGTCGAGTGCTATGCTCATAATACCTCTTTAATTTTATTTAGCTCAGCTGCTTGGCCTACAAATACGCACATTGCCCAATACATTTGGTCGCTGCCTTTGCGGGTGATTGCATCGGCTAGCTGTTTAGCGCTGCCTGCAGTAATTAATTGCACATCTACGGCGCTGCTTTTTGCTGTGAACTGTGCTTGATTTAATCGCTGGTCGCGGGCGGCTTTTAGTTCTGCGGCTTTGGTTAATGCATCGTCGATAGCGGTTATTAACTGCTTGCCGCTGTCGTTTGCGGCCACTAACTCAGCTGCTATTTGCTTTTTACGCAGTGGTAGCCAGTTTTGCAGGGCGCTTATTTGCCACTCTAAACTCTGGCCTTCGTACGTTGCTAGCTTGCTTTGCTCTAGCGTGCTTTGGCTTTGGCCGTATTGCGCGCAGGCGATGAACTCGGCTATTGGGCAGTATTCATTTATTGTGCTGAGCGAGCTTGCCAGTGCTGCTGAGCTATTTGCGCTTACAGATAAAAGCAGCGCGTTATATTGTGCGGGCTTATCTGTGCGCGAGTCGTCTTTTATTGCCGATGCAAGCAGCTGCGCGCCCTCTTGCATTGAGCAAGGGGCGGCGGCTTGGTGGNACTTTGTCGCGCCATTTTTGTAGCGACTCTGGCGTACCGTCGAACTGCGCTTCCATGTATAGCGGGTCTGACTCTTTTGCGTAAGCCGCTTGGCGCTTTTCTAGGTTTTGGCTTAGCTCAAACTGCTGCTGATTTAATACAGATTCGATTGCTTCTTGTTCCATACCTAGCGATTGCATATATTCGCTGCTTGTGTTGCTGTGGCTTGTGCCCTTGTAAATGTATGTAAACATAGTTCTACCTTTTAAATGGAGTGTTAAAGTTTATTTCTTTACTTGCAAAGTCATAGCTATATACCTATATTGTACCTATACACTTTGCAATGGTAATCGTCATGTTAATAACAGTCTGCGAACAAGTAATTGAAGTTGCCCAACATCCTGAGTTTTCTTTTTATGCCTGTAGTCGTGATGGCCGCGTTTTTACTAGGCCAGCAATAAAAGTTAGGGCTGGCCTTCCTCGTGATGGAGCTTACCCTCGTGCTGATTATTATGTTGAAATTGCACAATTTATTGCAAAAGCAAAATATACACCTCCCTATAAAAAATGCAGAGTGACACAAGAAGGAAAGACCAAGCTTGTATCTGTTCACCGCTTTATGCTTGAGTGCTGGCAATGTGTAAAACCGCGAACGGTAATCACTCGGCATCTTGATGGTGACTCGCTTAATAATAACCTCTCAAACCTGAAATACGGCACTGTTCAGGAAAATGTTAATGATACTTTTAAACACTCTGGCAATTATGCCGAGGGTGAAAAAAACGGTAGAGCAAAGCTTTCTAAATTTGACGTTTTAACAATACGCAATAGACATGCTGCGGGTGAGGATTCACACGCTATATATGCTGATTATTCTTTTATTACTTTCACCGCTTTACGTGACGTAATAAAAAGAAAAACATGGCAGCATTTATAATGCCTAGAACCTAATACCTGAAACCTGATTCATGCAACTGCCTGTTTGTTTCTTATGGATTTAATCCAACCGCCCAGCATTTTGCCAATTTCTACTAATCGCTCTATCCATAATTGATATTTTTTTACGTTTATATAGCGCAAGTCTTTTGCCAAGCGAACTTGGCGCTTTAGTATTGCTAGCTCAATGTCTAACTCTGTTAGCGTTGTTTTTTTATGATAACGCTTAAATGCAGTAACTATTAAACGCTGCAGCTGCAGCATAGACTTGCGTATTTCTGCTGCTAGCACGTGCGTTTCGTGCTTTGGGAACTGCTTTATTGCTTGATACCCGTACATCAACATGTCTCTGCATTTTTCTTCGATTGTTAGCGCGGTCAAATTTCCTCCTTGTTATGCCCGCGCTATCGCGCGGGGTTCAAATTTCAATAACCAATTACGCAAAGAAAGCGGGACGAAAACCGATCCCCCTGCTCGCACTCGAACGCGCATAGCTCAGATTGAGCGCGCCCAGCCCAGCGTTCGAGCCATAGCCCCAGCTGCCGCCACGCAGCGGGAATCGACTGCCATAATTTCGACAGTAGATGTAACCACCAACCGTAGTGGTTGATTCTGACTCGATTAACAAGCGGCGTAGTAGCTCTATTTTGCTGTAGTCGAGCGCTTTTTCGATTGCTGCAAAATGACTATTTGTTAAATAAGGGTTGTCATATGCGTCATTGCCTACTGGGCCATTACGATTTGTGACGCTGTTACTAAGCTTTGGAGATCCAGCGCTGCCGGTGCCTTCTGTGTTTGCCGTTGGCGAATCTAAAAACGCTGTGTGCTTGTTCCAGTTTTCTTCAATCACCGCTGGGTTGTTGTCGAGCGTAGTAATGATCTGCCCTTCGTCTAGCATCATTTGGTCTAGCCATTCCCACACGTTACCTACTAGGTCTTGGATACCCCATTCTGTGTGGTCGTGCGACCATGTTGCAGGGCCTTTGCCTGTGTCGGTTCTTGCTGTTCCTGATNGTTGTCGCTACGGCGTGCTGTTTCTAATTTGTTTTCGTGGCTGCGTCCGTAGTTTGTATTGCCGCGCGGCACTGTGCCATTTGCATAAGACCACAGCGCTATTGCTGCCCACTCGTGAATGCTCATCATGTGCCAGCCGTCGCCTTTGTTGTTGCATAGCGCTTTTGCTGCATCGTAATTAACTGATGTGCGAGGCTGCACGCCACCGATAACACTGCAGCCGCCATTTGCTCCGGCTGATGCTAGGTATTTACCAATGTACACTTCGCCCAACTGCACACCGTTGCGCATAAACATGGTTGGTATGCCTGTGCCTAGATTTAAATCTACGCTGTATTTTTCTTGGATTTTTGCTGCCAACTCTTCGTATGTGAACGGGGCAATTGCTACCATTACATTTGGGTTGCCTTGCTCATCGATGATGACTTTGTTGCGGCCACCTGACGCGTGCTCGATTGCGTTGCGGTAACCTTCTGATGCAACGATTGCCATTTCGTTTGCTTTGGCTTTTACGAACTGGTCTAGCTGCGTTGTTTTGCTGTCGATTTCGGCTGCTTTGCCTTCGATTGCTGTTGTTAGCTGGTCGGCTGCGGTTACTAGCTGGTTTATTTGCGTTACGCTCATGATAGTTCCTTGCTGAAATTGCTGAAGTTTTTATTTAAAAAGTAATTGCGCACAGTGCGGCGCATGTTGTTTATTTGTGCCGTTGCATTGCTGGTTGCTAACAGTGTTAGCGCGTCAATTTGCGGGCTGTAGTCGAACATCCACGATTGCGCTGGAATGGTAATGCGGGCTAGGGCTGCAGCTGCCGCAAACTTTAAAACGAACGAGCGGTTGTGCACGTTGTTTACGCCTTGTCGTTTTCGCTGTAGCGGTAGGTAATCGACTGCTAGCAATGTGCCGTCGCGCGTAACTAGGCCAATCCAGTTATAGTCAAAGTCGCCGATGTCTTGCTCTAGCACTACTGCCCATGCGACCGTGTTTGCATCAACATAGCCTGACGTATCTATGTTGCGGCGGTAAACTATTTGTGCGCCGCCCGGCATTTTCTCGTTTGGGTTGCGGGTTGCTTGCTCGTTTAGCCCGGGTATGTTTGCAAACACTAGCTCTGTTACCTCAAGCCCTTTGTTTTGCAGCGTTGCTGTTGTTATGTATGCCTTGCCAGCATTGGTCATTATGCCGGTTATTGCCTGATTCATAGTTGCTCCTTGGCGGTGCTTATGCCGCCGTCTTTGCTTAAAAACCCATAATGCTGGTGCGCGGTAATGCTGTGCTGCACGCCAATGTTTATTGCTTGGTGGCGCGTGTTGCTTGTTAGTGCGTCTAGCCCTAAAAAGCTGTGGGCTACGCCGTGATCAATGCCAGTTATTGCGTTTATTTTTGTTGCTGAGCTAACGTAGTTGTTATCCCATTGCACATGCGTTATGCCAAGGCTTAGCGATACTGCTGCCAAGTTATGCACTGTTAGCTCGTATCGGCGGCATGTTCGGCCGTACAACTGTATTAGCTCTGGCAACAGCTCGTATGCGCTTGCTAGCGTTGAGTCGGTCATGTCGATTGCAATAATATCCCAGTCGCGCCCCTCTATTCGCTCGCGCACATTTATGACCTGGAGATCCAGCCGGTTAAAAATGTCTTTTATGGTTGCTATTTCTCCGGCGTCAATTGTATTGACTAATGCGTGCTGTACGCGCTTGCGGTAGAGATCCAGCGGCTCACTATCTAACCGCTGCGTTAATCGCTCCCACGCTAGCAGGCCGAGAACTGGCTCTTCGTTTTGCAGCTCGTCTTTTTGCTGCACAGCCCACATAACGTAGTTGCGCGACTTGCTCCAATACCCTGTAGCCGCTTTTACAAGCTTTTCTGCGTAGCCTTTGTTTAGCCATGTTGCTATTTGGTTAGCCATTTTCGACCTTAGTTACTGTTAGCGATGAAAGCACGGGTAGCCAGTTAGCGGCGGTTATGTCGTCAATGTCGAACTTGATTGACTGCAGTTCACTAAATTGCGCGTGGCACTCTGCAACCAGCTGGCTAACACTGAACACACATTGATGCGCTACGCGGGTGGGTGCGTATGCTGCATTTTGCCTGAACGCTGCTTGTATAAATGTTGTTAACTCGCTTTGTATGTCTTCGCTTTGCGAGTGTAGCTTGTATGTTGCTGTTACATTAAACCCAGTGGTTGCCATTGCATACACTATGAAGTCGTCGCCTAAGCCGTGATGCCCTGCGGTTCTTATGTGCTGATTAATTGCCCCCAGCAAAGCGGTTGGCACTGCGCCTATGTCTAGATATATGTAGGCGTTTGCTGTGCCTGGGCCGCGCGGCGCTCCGGTTTGAATATAGATGTTATCTATTGGCACGCCAAAGCTTGCAATTATTTGTTTGTACACTGCGTTAATGTGCCAGCGAGCGGCGGTTCCGAACACGTTGCGTATGCGCAAGCGGTAATGCTCCGTGCTTTCTGTGTTTGCCCCGGGCTTTATTAGCCAGTCTTGGTTGTTAGTTACTGTTACGCCTTCTTGCTGATCAATAAAGTAGCGGTATGCGTTTGCTGGCAAGTTATATGCTGCGCCCTCTTCTTGTGCTTGCGCTAATGCGTACGCCGTGCTTTGACCTGCTGCAAAATGCACATCTTGCATTAGCGTTAATTTATATACTTGTTCGCCTAGCACGTCGGTAGCAATTTGCGCACCGGCAGTAATTGAGCTTTCGCCCGTGGTGTTTTGGCGCGTGAACGTGAGTATGCCTTGAGCCGCTACGCCCACCTGAATGAAAACGTTGCGCGCGGGGCCGTGCTTTTCTATTAGTGATTCGCGGTTGGCGGTCATTATAAATAGATTTGGCATAAGCTGCTGCGCAACCCAGTTTAATAGCTGCACTAACGGCTTGGTTATTAGCGCTTCAACGGTTCG
Organism: Pseudoalteromonas sp. TAE79; assembly: GCF_000498015.1. NCBI lineage: Bacteria > Pseudomonadati > Pseudomonadota > Gammaproteobacteria > Alteromonadales > Pseudoalteromonadaceae > Pseudoalteromonas > Pseudoalteromonas sp. TAE79. The sequence continues at coordinate 8,815 of NZ_AUTL01000140.1, read as the reverse complement.
CCAGAACGGGCTAAACGGTGAGTTATTAGCAACTTGTATGTTCTGCTCTTTTAGCTGGGCCTGCCATTGCTTCGCTGCTGATTGCTCGTCCATTGGCAAGCCTGCATTTTGCATCATTGTTTTAAAGTTCATTGCTGCTCCCATACTGTCGCGTTTGTGCGTTAATGCTTAGCGTGCCATCGTCGTTGCGGTGCACTTTTATTGTGCCTGGCTTTACGCGATTGTCTTGCTCGGTTAGTAATTCGAGTTCGGTTAATATTGGCTCTATTGCGTTTTTGTTGCGCAGGCCAACAAGCTTGGTTAGCAAACCGCTTTCTAAAATGCGGTGCTTTATATCCTGACTTATTACGTCGGCTTTTTTAAACGTACTGGGACTTAGCGAGTCGTTAAGCATAAAGTCGCCGTCTTGTACTTCTAGGTCTATGTGTAGTGCTATATCAAATTTCATTAACCTGCTAGCTCCATCATTTGCTCAAAGCTTTGCGCTAAGTCGTCCGATTTAAAGTTTACGTTTTCAATGCTTATATGCTTGCTGCTATCGCTGCTATTGCTGTTGTTATTTGTGTTGCCGCTGTTGCTGGTTAGGCTTTGCAAGTAAGCCGACGTTTGTAGCTTGGGCTTATATGCAGTGGCCTGTTGTTCTGCGCTAATTTGCTGTGCTTTTTCGGCGCTGTTGCTGGCTGTGTTAGTAATTACCTGATCTGTTTTTACGCTGGGCAATACTGGCTCTGGCGCCGCGCCTTGATTAACGCTTACCAGCTGCGCTTGCTTGGTATTATAAACAGGCGAATTTGCCGAGTTAGTAATATTGTTATTTGCAACCGTAACTGCTTTGTTTTGCTCGCTTGGGAATGCATTGTTTATTAATGCCTGGCTGCGGGCTTGCGCCTGTAAATTTAACGGTGCGGTGCTGTCGGTTGGCACTGCAGGTAAGCGCTGGCTAGTAAATTTAAATGCATCGTTTGCGGCTTCACGCTCGGTCATTACTTTTGGCTGGGCAGCTATGGCCGCTGGCGCTAAGCTGTTTTGCGTAGCGTTATTTACACTGCTATTTACCGCTGCTAATGCCTTCGTGCTAGTTGCGCTGTTAGTTACCGTTGCCGCATTGTTTTGCGTGGCGTTAGTTGCGTTGTCGATTGCCGTTGCCGCATTGTTTTGCGTGGCGTTAGTTGCGTTGTCGATTGCCGTTGCCGCATTGTTTTGCGTGGCGCTCACTGCGCTGCTAGTTACTGCGCTGTTATTTACTGCGTTGTTTTGCTCGCTTGGGAATGCATTATTTATTAATGCCTGGCTGCGGGCTTGCGCCTGTAAATTTAACGGTGCGGTGTTGTCGGTTGGCACTGCAGGTAAGCGCTGGCTAGTAAATTTAAATGCATCGTTTGCGGCTTCACGCTCGGTCATTGCTTTTGGTTGCGCTGAATAAGCAGGGTCGTTTGCTGCTGCTTGGCCTGCTAATGCCTGCGTGCGCGCTTCTTCGGTTTCAACAATTGCTGTTACTTTAGGCGCTGCATAATTTATAGGGCTGTTTGGCGCTATGTATTGCGAGCTTGCTTGCTGAGCTGGCGCGCTTGCTTTACTGATAACGCTTTGCCCGTAGTCGCGGCTGTAAGCTTGGTCGGCACTTTGCATAACCATTGTTTGCGGCTGAACTGCTTGGGTTACTTTGGTTGCCTTTACTTCTACTTCGTCGTCACCAAAGCCAAAGAAATCTTTTATTGAGTCGGCTATACCTTTTAAGCCGCCTACTTTTTCGCTGAGCCAGTCGAATGCTTTGCCGTAGCCATTCATCAACATGCCCATTGGTGTAAATCCAAATATGGTTTTGATGATTTCGAAAAAACTACCTAGCGGCGATTGCACTGCGCTCCACATGCTACCGATTGCACTGCCTAGCCAAGTAATACCATTAATTAATTTGGTTACCCCCCAAATAACTAGCTTTATAGGTGCTAGCACTAAATTTAGTATTGACCCAAAAATCAAGCCGAAAACTTCGCCTGCTGATGTTATGCCCTCTAGCGCTTCGCTTGACTTTTCAACCGGTGCAAATAAAGACGCAAACCAGTTAAACGCACTTTTAACGGCGTTTATAATTGGCGCGAAGGCATCGCCAAGCTCGCTAAACAAGTTAGTTACTGGCGCCATACTGTGTACAAAGCCATCCCAAAAGCCGCTCATAAATGCTTTAATTGGCTGCCAATATTTATAAATAACAAGCGCCAATATAGCCACCAATGCAATGATTGCGCCTATTGGGTTGGCGATCATTACCGCATTTAAAAAGCCCATTATTCTAGTTACGCTAAATAGGCTGCCTGCAAAGCGCCCAAAGCTTGCGCCGCCGGCTGCCAATACTGCTGGGAATAGTTTTAATGTGCCCATGAACCCTAGGGCTTTTATTCTTGAAAAAATCAAACCAGCCGGCATAAGGAGTCGAGCATTAAATACTTCGTATGCAATGCGGGCTTTATTAGTTGCACCTGCGTAAAGCGTTGTAACAATTGATGCTGTTTGCGTAGCCTTGGTTTGTGCAATTGTTTGCGCTGTGGTTAACGCGCTCACTGCGCGGGCTTTATTTGTAGCCCCTGTAGATAGCGTTAACGATGCTGCAAGCGCTTTGTTTGTTGTTGAGTAAAGCGCTGTCGCGTACTTTAGGCCGCTTATAATTGGCGTTAATACAACCGACGCATATTTAAACAACCCCATAGCAAAGTTAACTAAGCCAAAGGCTGTTACCAAGCCCACCACGCCAACAACAACGGTTGCTAGTGCGCTGGACAAAATAGGGAATTGCTCGGTTAATGAAACTATTACTGCAAACCCTGCCGNCGGCCGCATTGGCTCCGCTTGCAATCCTATCCCATGCGCTGGCAATTATTTTTGCCATTTCATCCGCTTTGGAGTTGTCTTGCACGCCTTCGAAAACAGCAATGTCATCTTTTAACTTCCCTATCTTGCCGCTTAATGTGCCGACCGCTTTTGCACCCTGCTTACCAAATATTTTTGTTAGCACATCGCCACGCGCTACAGAACCCAGCGATGAAAGTCGGTTATTAATACGCCCTAGCACTACGTCTATTGCAAGCATGTCGCCGTTGTCATCGGTTAATTGAATGCCTAGCGACTGTTGCGCCTTGCCAATGCCCTGCAATAACGATGCGGCNTTGCGTGCCCGCAACCGCACCCGACTTTTCAACTAGCTGTAACTCGCCCACTATGGCAAATTGCTGAGCTGAGCTTAGGCCAATATTTGTTGCCGTTGCGCCAAGGTTTGAAAACGCCGATTGCATTTCTGCACCGGTGGTTTTGTAAAGCTGTACTGCGGTTGCGGTTTGGCCTGCTATTTGGTTTACCCAATTAGACTTGCCCATTTTGTTGGCTGTTTTTTCAAATATGCCATACATGGTGCCCATGTAGCTGGTAATGGTGGCTGCGTCGGCTTTGGTTGCTACCGCTAGTATGTTTGATGTTTTAGTAAATTCTGATAGCTCATCGCCCGTTAGTCCGGCAATGGCTGATTGAATATCGTATGCACTGCGCACAAACTCGGCAGAGTTGCCACCAAATTGAAAGCCAAATTCGTATGATGTTTTAGTTAGTTTTTGCAATGCGTCGTCGGCAACGCCTAATGACTGCACTTCGCCCAGCGCGGCAACGTGATCAATTGCGGGAGCTAGTGATTTAGCCAGTGCGTAACCACCACCAACGGCTGNGCCGCGCATCATTTGATCTTGCGCGGCGGCTGTTTGCTGGCTCAGCTGATTAATTTTAGCCATGACTTTATTAACCGGACCCGTCACCTTGTCGATGATGCCGATTGAATAATTAAGCTTGTCTAACTTGCTGAGCGTGGCCATTACATTACTCGCTTAGTGCTTGGCATATGCCGTTATTTACAGCAACTACAAAGTTTTCTTGCTGCTGCGTTTCGAGGTATAGCGCTTGCGCTAGGCTCTCTTGGGTGGCGGTAACCGCGCCAAAATACTTGGCGTGGTATGCCTGGAGCTGATCTAACCGAGACTTGCCTATTTGCTTGGCTCGGTCTTCGATTTTTTTACGGTGAAATTAAACTCCGGTTGGTAGTCTTCAACAATTGCACCCACTAAAAATAATGCGGCGCCTGGCTGCTGCACTAGCTCTTTTAATTTTTTAGCGTCTTCTTGCACTACTGTGTTTAATACAAAGTTAGTGGCTGGCTGCACTTTGTTGTTTGGCTGTGTAGAGTTAATGTATTTGTTGTAGTCAGCTGCGTTTACGTTAAATGTAATTTCGCCTACCGGTGTTTCTAATGTGATTTTTTTCTCGAACGCCATGATTATTTACTCGCTTTAATGTCGGATTGATTTAGTAATGTGTATGTAAAATACGGGCCGTACTTGGCTGCTGATTGGTCACACAAATTAATGAACTCGTCAAAGTCATTTGGGTTAGCTAGCACTTGGCAACCTGCAGACCATTTATCAACTTGGGTTGATGTGGTTTTGCTGTTTGCTCGGTGGCAGTTAATACCAAAGTAACCCTGCTGTAGCTCGGCTTGTGGTGTGACTTCCGTGTCTAACTCGGTGTTTTTGTCGTTGTCGCGTAGGACAACAACAGGTTTGTGCTGCACTAGGGCGCGGTATTTGCCCTGGTGATAACCCAACTTCCATACGCTTTTATGCTGCCCTGCAATTAGGACCGCTGTGCCGCTTACGTTCATTGGATTTTGACGCCAGTAAATACCGGCGTCGGTGGTTGCTTTGTACTGCTTTAATTGCCATTCGCTGTCTTGCTGATACAGCACGCAAATAACATCGTTAAAGGTATTGGCGCGTGTGTTGTTGTGACGAATACCTATGATATTTAGGTTTAATTCGCCCTCGAACACGCGGTAGCNTAGCCGCAGGCCTTTAAAGTGCTAAGCAATGTTGCGGCAGTTAGTTTGCGAATGGCTTTGGTCATTACAAGTCTCTCACTTCATCAGATGTTAGGTACGGCACGCCGTTAATTTTTACAAAGTCGGGACTGGTGATCGGACACTTAATTGATGTTGTGTCTTCTTCGCCGCCGTCGGCTTTAATGTTTAAAATTTCGTCTAGTTGCGGTAGACAGCCAAACGCTTCAATGTTCTTTTTGCCTGCCGCTACTTCGGCGTTAAATGCTACGTCGAACGGCTCAATGCCTTTCCAGCTACCTGCCTTTGCCGCTTGCGCTTGCACAATTAGCCAGTTTTCGTGGTCGAGCTTTAGGGTTACTTCGCCCTCCACGTCGCCGTCGATAAAGCCTTTTGGTACGCCACGCACTTTTTTAACTGTGCGGCCGTCGGTGATTTTTACGGTTGCTTCGATTACGTGCACCATTGAGTTACCAATGAAAATATCGAAGTCTTTACCGCCTAGTACTTTTTGCATGTTCGCTCCTACTCTGCGTTATCTAACATGATGCCAACTATGATGGTGTTGGGTGAATCGATTGGCTTAACTTTGAGAACGACTTGCAATGTAGTTGCGTTCATAAACGTTAGGCTGATGCTGTCGTCTTTTGGCGTGTCGATTAAGCCCGGGAACTTGTCGGCACCAATGTTAATTGAGCGCGCCATTTCGCGTAGCGGTTTGCCCATGATGCGCTTACCAAATTCAATGCCGCTAGCACTGTTGTTTAGGCGGCGGTTTTTAATGTTTTGAATGGCAATAATGCGCACGTCGCGTGCGGCCTTGTCGACAATGCGGCCTGTTTCGATTTGCTGAAAGTCGCCGCCTTCGGCATCTAGCATGTTTACGTCGCCAAAATATGTGCCGTCGAAATCTGGGTAAAACTGTGTACAACTAAAGCGCAGCGCGTCTAGTGCGGCTGTGGTTGAGTTGGTTAACGGTTTGCCTGCGGCATCTACCGGATGCGGCATTAGTGACATTGCACCCGTAAGTACGCGCATTGGGCTATCGGCAATAGTGACTGCGCTTTTGCATAAACGCCCAGTTACTGCGCCTAGCTCGTCGCCAAATAACAAAGGAATAACAGCTGTTTGCGGTGCTACTACGCCTTCGGTTATTGGCTGCAATGCGGTTACTAAGTCTGACCAGTTTTGTAGCTCGGTTAGCCCAGGCGCTGCAACTAAAAAGCGCACGCGGCGAGCAAGACTTGCTAGTATTTCAAGCGCTTTTGCTTGATAGCTTTCTACTTCTGCTTTGCCTGTTACGGGCGTACAAATAACAATGATTTCGGGACTTACGTCTTGATCCATTGCTTCGTCAATAAGCGCCATTACGTCGGCGTCGATTGCGTGCGCTATTGCATAACCACTTACTAGGTCGTCGCCGTTGCGCTGCCATGCTTTAACTTGGGTTTTTAACGGTGAGTCGGCTACGCCAAACTCAGCATCAAAGTCGCTTTGTGCATTAATGGGTAGAATTTTGCCGTTGTTTTCGGCCGCTTGGCCGATGAACAATACGGTGCGTTCTACCTGTTTTGTAGCGCCACTGCCTGTTTGAATGGCGGCAACGGATACTTTACCTTGTGCCATGGTCGTTCCTTTTTTGCTTGCGCTACGCCACTTGCATAGCTTTGTTTAAAATAAAATTCATTTGCTCTTTTTGTTCGGCAATTGTTTGCCCCAAAAAGGAGCGGGCCGGTAAATCAATTTTCCATGCGCTCTTGCCTGAGCTGCCCTTTAATTCGCGCAGTAAAAACCCTGCTTGGTTTTTACTTAGGTTTGCTGTTATCCACTTTATGCTTGGCCGCTTGCTGCCCTTGCCTTTGCCGCGCGGTATTTTGTAACCCTCGCTTATTAATGCGCGGGCTAAGTTGCGCGTGGCTGGGCCTTCTTTATTTTGTGCGGCACTGCTTTTTGGCTTGCCTGCATCTAGGCTTATTCCCTCTTGGTGGGCGCGGGCTATTTTTCCGCTGTTGCCCCCTTTAAAATAAACCCCTGCGCTATTTGCGCCGTAGCGCACTTTCATGTTGCGCTTTAGCTTGGTTAGCATTTTCTTTTTTTTACCGTTGGCGCGGCTTTGCCATGTTTTACCGGCTAAATCGCTTTGTCTGGTAATGCGCTCTTTACTGCTTTTGTTTGCTGCACGTATTGCGCTGCGCAATATGTTGCGGCGCTTTTGTGGCTTAAGCTGTAAAAACGCTAGCTGCTCTTTGCTGCGGCCTTCGTCAAACTTGAGGTTAAGCACGGCTTACTTGGCCTTCAAGTATGAACGCTTCTGCTATCCACAGGCTTTGCTCGCCAAAGTCGTAACGGTTGCCGTTAAATTCAAACGGGCCGTTGGGTGCTTGTATTAGCTCTATGTCTTCGCATAGCTGGTTTATTGTTAGCTCTACTTCGTTGCTGTTGTCGTCGTTAACGTCGGCACTAAATTCAATGTCGGTGCTGTCGTATCGNCCCGCCGTTGTTTTGCAACCAAAACGATGCAAAGGCACAAATAAGTGCTGCGGGTGCTGCGCATGGGTTTATGCTGATCGCTCCTGAGTAATAAAACCTTGCTGCCAATAGGCCGTTGCCGTTAATTGTTTTGCTGCTTGGCTCTATGCGGCCGCCTTCTATCCAGCTGTCGAACTGGGTGCTTAGTGCTAGGTTGCGGCCTTGGTATTCTGCGGTTGCTAAATGCTGCTTAAGTTTTGCTATTTTGCTTTGGCTCATAGTAGCTCTACCGTTATGTTAGGGCTTAAGCCTTGCAGTTGGCGCATGGCGTTTATGCTTTCTCTTAACCAATGTTCGTGGTTGTCTATTGCCGCTTGGCTTTGTGCTGTTGCGCTGTCGCGGTGCGTGCTGCCTAGCTTTGATACCAACAAGCTGGCTTTTGCTTTGCTGTAAACTGCGCGCTTATAAAACAGGGCTTGCTCGGCGCTTAACGTTTGGCCATTGGTAAGCTGTGTATTTGCTAGCTCTTGGTTAATTTCGGCTTGTGCGTAAAGCAGCTTTTCTAGCAGTACGTCGCTTTTGCTGGCGTACTCTTGGGCTATTGCGTAGTGCTCAATAAAATGGGCGGTGCTTAGCGCTGGGTAATAGCCGCCGGCTTCAATGGTTACATTGACACTTTGTAAATCTGCTTGTGGCATACCGCTTAAGTTCATATTGCACCTTTAAAAACACACACGTTAAATTGGGTGCGGGCGCCACTTAGTCACGGGGCGTCAAATAATGAATACTGACGACGTGCTAAGTTGCCCGCTGGCGTTGGAGCTAGTTAGCGGTTTGCTGTTCTGGCTCCGCTGGTTTAATCATTTTTTGCAATTCTTTTAGCAGGGTTTTAACGCCTGCTTTGTCGTTAATGGATTGGGCCATTTCTGCAAAGTAAAGCGCATTGCCTAGGTTGAGCTGTGCTTTATTTACTTTTGCAGCTATTGCGTAAAGCTTGCCGCCCACTACTTCTAACCCTGCCCAGTCTTGGTTTTTAACTACGTAAATTAAGCGGTGCAGTATAAAGCCAATGTCGTACAGACCTTGCTGTTGTGATTCGGCAAGGTAGTAATTTGCGTCGTCGTAGAGTTGGTCGATAACGAACGCCGCCCAGTGCTTGGTATTAAACACGGTTGGCAGTGGTTGCTTTTGCTCGATCATTAACGGCAATAAGTCCATTACTGCATCCCAGCGCTTTAAATCAACTAGCCAAATAAACACCCACGCCAACACTTTGTTGTGGTGGTTTTGGCCGCTTAGGCGGTATTGGTTTATGTATGCTAGGTAGTCTTGGCGCTCTAGCGCTTCTGATTTGTATGTTGCTTTGTCGCTAATGTCGGCAAATGTTTTTAATTGAGCCAAGTCGGATTCTATAGCTGCTGCATAAAGCTGGTACTCGGTTTGCTCGTTTACGGTTGCTGGCGCGTTGGCTTG
>NZ_AUTL01000139.1:0-19523 GCF_000498015.1 Pseudoalteromonas sp. TAE79 | reverse complement strand
CCCGCCGTTACTTTACCTGTGGCCATGGCTGTTCTCCTGTTGTTTTGGTTGTGGTCTGTTAGTTACTGTAAATACGTTGGCGTTAGGCTCTTGCTGATAACCGGTGCAAATTTCGGTAGCAAAAACGCTGTTATTGGTTTTACCGCACTGGCCGTATTGGGTTTTAGGCGCGGGCTTATCGAATTTTGTAACAAACGGGCTATGCTGATCATCTGCAAAACCTTTTGGGCAAAATGCCTGGCAACTAATACATGCCCTTGGCATGAGTACCTTTGAGATTTGAATAGTCATATTTTCTCCTACGCCATTAAGTCTAGTGCCCACCAATCATTACTGCTGATTGCTGTGGCTTCGCCTGCTAGAACTAATCTAGCTAAATCTAAGTCGCCGATAATGTCGGCCGTGTGTTTATTAAATTGGGTATTTGATGGGGTGTTACGCCCGTCAAGCTCTGCATACATGTGCGCTAGGTCGTAAAGCTCGCGAGCGTATGCAAAATGTTTTTCGGTTGGGGTTGGTTTAATAGCCGATTTTGTCGCTTGCATGTTTAGTTGCTCAAAGCTGTGTAGCTCGCGCTCTTGCATGTAGTAAACACGGTTGCCGCTGATCACGTTGCCGCCTTGGTTTAAAGCTTTTATTTGCGCAGGGCTAAAGTCGCTAAGCTTGTTTTTACATTTATCGGCGGTTTGTTCGTTAGTTGGGGCGTGTTTTTGCGCTTCGCTATTAGCTATATAGTCAATAGCGTGTTGGCGATGCTCTTTTTGCTGCGCTGCTTCATCCAGTACCACTAAATGGCCGTCTTCAATTAAGTAAATATGGCCGTTATTTCTAACCCGCTTACCCGCTAACAGATCCTTTTTAACGTTAATGATCTCTTTTGAAGTAAAACCGATCATATTTAGCAATAATGCGTCTGTATGCCCTACTGAGTAAGGCGTACGATTATTCCCACTAGTCCAAGGTAGGTCAGCTGCGCTGACGTTGTTGGCATCCTGCCCACCAATAACGGCGGNGGTGTTTTCTGCTGCTGCTGTGCCTATAACTTGCTTAGACCAGGTATGAACGCGAGTAACAAGCGTGCAAAGGCCAAATGTGTCTTCAACGCCCTTTAGAGTTTTAGTAAATTCTGCGTACTGGTTGCCGTATTCGGTATGCTGGTATGCTGGTTTAAAGCGCGCATCGCGGCCAATACCAAAGCCACCCATTAGCGCAACAAAGGTTTTAAAGTCGCCCTTGTCGGCCGCTTGGCGTATTTGCTCTAGCTGCTCGTTGCCTTGCACTTCTTCGCGCACTCGGCGCAACTCGCGCCAAATAGTAATTGATGGCGACTTTTGAAACTGAAATTGCCTAATGCCCCATGTGCTAGCCCATGCTTTAACCGGGTTAACTGCTTGGGTTAGCTTTTCGCCTGTTTCTGCGTCGTACTCGTTGGCCAGTGCAAAGCCATCAATATTTTTACTTACGTACTTAGCAACATAAGCGGCTGCGCCACCTGTTTTTTTGCCATCTTTGCCAATTTGCGCAGGTAGCATTTTTATAGCGGTGTAGCGTGGGCTGCTCGGAAAGTAGTTTTTAACCGGTGCACGGGTGTACACCTTTTTAGATTTATTTAAACCCCAAATACGGCGCGCCTTTGTGTAGCGTGCGCGTAATGCTTTGCGGTTTTTAAAGCGCTGAAAAAACACCTCGCGGTCGTCGCGGGTAAAATAACGGCGCAATAAATGATTAACTTGGTCGTAGTAACGCGCTGGCATCCACAAAAGCATGTGCCAGTGTGTGCAGCCGTCGGCGTGCGGTTCTGCTACCCGTATACCAAAATACGGTATTTCAAGGCGGTCTAATTTAGCGCGCGCTTGCGAGTACAGTTTATTTAAATATAGGCTAGCGTCTTTTGGGGTTGACCCATCCCATGTAGGCGAGTTTGCATGAAAACGGCTAGGCGCAGTAATGTTATAAAAACCTCCCGTATAACCCATTTCGTCGGCTAGCTCTTCGGTTTCGCGAATGCGTAGCATTAGCTCGTTACGCATATTTTCGGGGTTGGCAACGCCTGCTTCAACCGCTTTCATTAGCGATATAACATCGTTTTTCTCGTTTACTAATTCTAGGCTTTCTAGGTAACGCTTACCGCGCTCTTGGTTGGTGGTGTATTCGGCCACTGCTTGTTTTGAGCAATAGGCGCTAATACCGCGGCGCTCTGTTTTTTTATTACCTTTTTTATCTGTGCTGTTAAATAAATCGCGGCCCACTTCGCCCGTTGCAATTTCTAGGTGCTCTAGGTAGCGGCTACGAATAGTTTTAAGCTTGCGCGACCACCACTTGTGGCACTGCGCTTTTAAAAGGGCTACTTCGGCATCGGGCACAGTTAGGTAAATACCTTTTTCGGCAAACTGTAATTGCACGCTAAATTGTGCGGCAAACTCGTTTACTTTTTCGTGTATGTCGGTTGCATCCCGTGTTGGCTGCTCTTTGGCTAAATCGTTTATCATTTCGGCCGTTTGCATAGCCAGCACATTGCCGTGCTTTTTGGTTTTGTCGGCATTGGCTAAAATGTGCCATGGCAATGGCATGTTGCTAACAATTTGCTCAAGTATTTTTAGGCGTGGTTGTAGTGTTGTAATTGTGCGGCGCAACCAGTCGTTTGCGGTAATTTGCTTGCGCACTTCGGCTACTGTAATTACTTGCTTTTTATTCGCTGTTTTTTTATCGCTAAAGTCGTAGTTTTTACGGCTCGCAATTATTAGCCTTTCGTTGTACTGCTCTTGCGTTTCGCCTTTGGCTTTACCCGTGTTTTTAATGTGGGTGTATTTATCAATATAACGTTTAGCAACACGCATTTGTAACGGCTTAGGCACGCCCGCTAGGCACTTATAAACATAAGCAACTTGCTCTGCATCATCAATAGCCGCAATAACCGACATGGCAGATTTAGTAACCTGATCGCCATGCGCCTGCTGTAAATTCTTTGCGGCTACAGATTGGGGCTTTTTTACGTCGCGCTGCTTTTGTGCAAACTCCATGTTTTTTGCAGTTTGGCGCACAAAGCTAGCTTGTATGCTCGGCGCGCGCTTGCTTTCTACAATGTCTTTAACAATGTAATTATGAATATTATTGTTATGCACTTTTTTAAGCGCGGCGATTGCAGGTGCGCTTATTTTTAAGTTGGTTACGTCAATGCGGTGCTCTGCATTTTTAAGCGCATTATAAAGCCAAGCGTTTGCTTTTTCGCTTGGGTTTATAGGCTCATCTTTGTACCAGGCGTTGCTTGGTGGGGTAATTTTGGCAAGGTATTGCTTAGCCATTTTATACTGGCTGTACGCAGTAAAACGGCCAAGGCCGCTTATTAAAAAATCTCTGTGTTCAATGTCGTCAACGGCTTTAACCATGGTTAAAACCGCTGTTACAACATCAAAGCTTACAATGGGCCACATGCTCATTGTTACAGCTCTATTTCCATTGGCTCACCACCAATTTGGGCGGCATTTAATGCAATGCTCATTTGGCTGTAAACGCCTTCAAAATTAACGTCGTCGTCAGCAATCATTTTTACAATAGGTAGCAAGTCGGTTAGCGTGTCTTCGCACTGCATTAACATGCCGATAGTGCTGCGTTTGTTTAAATTGCGAATTGCAAAATTAACTTGCTCAATAGCGTGTAAAACAATATTAAGTAGTAATTGCTTATTTTTAGATATAGCTTGGTCTTTGATAGCGTTCATTTTTTAGTGTCCTTGGGAGGTTAAAATGGAATGTCGTTTAAAAATTCGGTTAGGTCTGGCTCGTCAGGGCTTACTGGGTCGATGTTGTGGTATGCATCTAAAAGCCTTACATCGTTATCAAGCTGAATATCAAACTCAGCCATTGAATATGCGTACCAGCTATTTGAGCTAAAACGACCAAGTGCTGCGGCGCGCTTTGCTATTTGGGGTGCGTAGGCATTTAAGTCGCATAATGCATTTACCGCTTTTTGAAAATCACACTTTGCTATATCGCGCGCTTTTCTGTGTGCGTTGTAATAGCCAAGTGCGGCCTTTGCTTTTGGGTGTAGTTTCATTACTTCACTACTCCAAGCGCTGAAAATATCTTTCGGAACTCTGCGGTCCTATCGCCTAGGTAAGTAATAAAACAGCCTTTGGGTGCGCCTTTTTTTACATTGCCTTGCGCATCATTAAAATGCGTACGGCCATCAATAAAACAGCTTAAGCCAGCTTTTAATAACTTTTGGCACCATGCTTCTGAGCTATTAACAAAGGTGATGTTCATTGCTTCTTTAAAGTTACCTTGTTCATATTGGTCTAGGTAGTAGTCAATCCAATCGCCATTGCTTGCTATATCTTCGCTAATGCAGTGGCCGCGATACTTGCTGTAACTAGGGTCGTTACATATTTTTTTAACGCACTTTGGTTTGCATGCTATTTCGCCTTTGTTGAATGGGTGATTTAACCAAACAGTATTAGCTATCCAATTTCGTGTTAATGCATCGTCTTTTTCGGTTAAGTAACACGTTGCTTTTACTAACTTGTTAGCAACTACACAACTTGCTGGATCTAAATCAATAACCGGAAACATTTGGTGCACATACTGCAAAACTTTAGCGGGCGTGTAGAACTCAACATTGCCACTGTCTTGGTTTATTAGCTGGTCGGGAGTCATGATCAACCTTTAGTAATTGTTAAATGTGAATAATTGGTATTGGCAGGCTCAACCGGTGCATGTTGCACAAACTTAGCGGGGGCCATGGCGTTAGCATCGGTAAATGCTTTTACTAATTGCTCCATTTGCAAAATAGCCTTGTGAATTTTTAGGCGGGTATCTGCATCAAAATTAGCAAAGCCGCTTTCTAAATGGTGGCGCTTTAGGCCTGCGGCAAAACATACTAGTGTGCGCTCTTGCTCGCTTAGCACTTTGGTATACACGTATTCTGGCGTGTGGCGCTCACTGCCCATTAATGCTTTTATTTCGGCTAGGCCTTTTGGTATGTGGCGGCCAGTTACTGCTTTTAATGGTGCTGGGTTTGGGTGGTTAATAGCTGTGTTTGCCATAATTAATTAACTCCTTGCTGGCTGCGTGTTGCTGCATTTAGGTAATTAGTTGCTTGTGTTTTTAACCAGAAAACTGCTTTTTGTATTGTTTGGTACTCGTCGCCATTGCAATAAACTGGCAAGTCAAAATCACCAACACGCGCTTGAAGCACTGGGTCAAAACCAAACACCGCTTTGCGGGTAGTAATTTTGCAGCTCAATAAATAGCGGCATTGCTCTGCTAATGTTTTAAAACTGCTTAACGTTTCCCTGCTAAATACTTGGTATGTGCTCATTGCCCTGCTCCTATTTAATTCAAAAACCCCCTTTGTTCTGATAAGTTGTAAGTGCGAAAAACCACAAACCAAAACAAAGAGGAAAAACCTATGGATTTAATAATCCCTGAAACCAATAAAAAACAATTTAATAATCTCGCTGAAACAATAATTAACGAACTTGCTAAATCATTCCCCATTGGGGTCGATCTTCATGAGCGTCTATACGATGATCACGAAGAGCTGCTACGACCAACAATTAATTACTTACTTCACGCTGATTACTTATTTAGAGTCGATAACGGTAGTTACTATTACCTCACAGAAAAAAGCGTTAAAAGCCTGAATAACCGCACAGGCTTTCCGCCTATAGTTCCTTAATATTATTAGCCGCTAATACACACTCGCGACAAAGAGCAACAAACTGAGCATTACTATGGCCGTTTACCTCTTTGTCGCGCTTTACTTTTAAGCGAATTAAAAAGCTAAAAAGCAACGCCAGGTCATCGTCTGAATCGCCAATAAACGCATCAATTTTTGCATTTAAAAGTTTTTGCTTTTGCTTCGCCAACTCTCGATTTCCATCAAAACTTAATTCTTCACTCATTGCCCTGCTCCTAGTTATTAACTTGTTTATTGCCGTAAATCTCTTGAAACTTCTCGCTGCCTAACCGCATAAACTCTTCAATATCTGCTTCAAGCCATACCACACGGCCGCTCGATATTTTATGTGTTTTAGGAAACTGCCCTTTATCCATCAACCGGTATAACGATGTGCGGTGCATTCCGCACTTTTGTGCCACATCTGCTGGGCGTAAATAGCGGTCATTAATTGTCACTACCTCGCCGCGTACATTGCGGCGGTAATGGTCTGCGGCGATTAACTGGCTCATGCTGCGCTCTCCTTGTCGGTTTTAACGTGGTCGGCTAGTAGGTCTGCTACCGTTACTTGGCCGTTTGTTAGTTCTGAAATACGGGTAATGTATTTCGCGGGGGCTTGGCCGTACTTATTCATCCAATCCCACACAGAAGCTTGTTTTACACCTAAGGCGTTGCCTAACTTAGTTTGTCCGCCATAGATTTTTACAGCTTTAGCGATGTTATTCATAATTCAACGCCTTTATTACAGTTTGTAGCTGTATTAAATACAGTTGCAGCGTGGTTGTCAATACCTGTTTTAGCTGTAAAATAGCTATAAGCTGTAATTTGGCTGTATTTATTCAACTTAATTAACTGTTTTTGATAAGAAAGGACTACTTATGAGCATTGGAAAAAGAGTAAAAGAAAGAAGAAAAGAACTAGACTTAACCCAAGTTAAGCTTTCTGAAATGATTGGGATAGCTCAGCAATCGCTCCAAAGGATTGAAGATGGAACAACTAAAACGACCAAGAAAATAAATGAGCTGGCCAAGGCGCTACAGTGCACACCTGAGTTTTTGCAGTTTGGTGTAACGGAAAACATCAATAACAACGTTTCGCCAGGGCCTGACATTAAATCAACTGTGCCGCTTATTAGCTGGGTTCAAGCGGGTGCATGGAGTGAAATAAACGAGATACGCGAATGCGACGCTGAACGTTTTATGTGCCCAGTTAACGCAAGCAGCAAAACGTTTGCCCTGCGGGTGCAAGGCGTGAGCATGGAGCCTAAATTTTATGAGGGCGATTTAATTTTTGTAGACCCCGAAGCTGAGTGCATACACGGCTCATACGTGGTCGCGCGTTTAGACGATAATAACGAAGCAACGTTTAAGCAGCTGATAATTGAAAGCGGCCAAAAGTTTTTAAAAGCCGCTAACCCTAACTGGCCAGAACAACTAATAGCAATAAACGGCAACTGCACCTTGGTGGGTAAAATAATATTTGCAGGTAAGTCGTTTTAGTTTACTAAATTACAGCCATAAAAAAGCCCGCACTTGGCGGGCTGTTTTTTAATTGTTTATATAAAAATACTTACAACACCTATTGGCACGGCTAGCACAACACCAATCAATGCCACGCCTATTACCAGGCAACCTGTTGCCTGTGGATTATTTGCCAGCTTATTGCTTGTTACTTGTGATGCTGGCTTTGCAATCGACTTTAAGAATTTAGCGAACTCTTTTTTACTTGCGGTTTCTTCTCCATTTACACCAATAACTGTAATATCTCCAGCAATTCGGTCTATTCTAAATGTTCTTTCATCATTGGCCTTATGGCAATGCCCAGTGAACATCAAGTCTTCATCATCGTCTAGCTCTTGTACGTCAACAAGCCTTAGTGACTTATTACCTTGCCCATCCACGTAACTAAATCGAGCTTGAAACTTAGTGGTTATTAACTTAGCCTCACCCTCGTCAATGCAGTCATCATAACTGCTTGTGGCTTCGTACTCAGGCTGCTTCTCCTCTTTGTAACCCAGTAAAGCCAACTCTTTTTCTATTAGCTGACCAAGATAAGTACTGCCTGCACCCATTGCGGCATGTCGCCATACCTCAAACTTAAACTGCTTTGGATAATCAAAGCTGCTTAACGCTAATTTAATATCGATAACATATTGCTCAACAACCCATTTTATTGACTCTTTTACTTCTGCCTTTGGCTTAACTAAAAACTGCATTTTAATTATTTCATGATCAATTTTATCTGGCGACCCTAGCGCCACATTTATTAGCTCATTAATAAGTAGCTCCTTTTTAAGCTTAGAGTTTAAATTAAGCTGCTTGGCTAATTCTTTTAGTTCTGTTGCTCTATTTTTTTTAAAAACAACCTCCCACTGCTCCGCCGTTAACTCACGACTGGCATTGAACATATTTGTCTCTATCAGCTCTATTGCTTCAATATCCCGCATTAGCTGCCAGCTTTCATTTATCTCTATATTACCGCAATCGAGATTAGGTATTACCTCTCTGAGTTCTTCCCAATATGTGCTTAGCCATTTTTTATCGCCTAGCCACTTCGCTTTGTTTTCTGCTATAGCTTCTTCAAATGCTAAAAACTCAACATCGTAACCAACGTGGTCACCAAAGCAGTTATGATAAATTTTAACGTACTGCGCTAGCGTTTTTGGTTTATATTCTTTTAGGTCTTCTCTTACATCTTCTAAACTACTTTCATCTTTTATAGTTATGAATTTGCCTTTTGCAGTAGGTAGTTTTTTAGCAACAAAGTTGCCTTTGTCATTTTGAAAATATGTGTAATCCACAATAATTCCTTTTAATTATATTTAATATACAGGTTAAGTTTTCGCTCAGGTTTTAACAAGCTGGGGATTTATACAGGTATTAAATTGCAGGCATACTTGCCAATAAAACACCATGAGACAGCAAAAGACAACAGTAGATAGCAGTAGATAAACGCCAATAGTCCTTGAAAGAGACTATCCTGTAAGTTATATTGTTTTACACGGTAAACATTTATACAAATTAATGTTTATACATTTGTTTATTTGCATACCGTTGTAGAGCTTTGTATGTAAGACATTGCACGCCTTGGGAGAGTATTATGAACAATTTTAACGAAGAAGATTGGCCGATATAGGCTGACACGCGTTTTAAAGAAAAGAGCCTTAATGGCTCTTTTTTGTTTTTAAGGGACAATATAAAGTGAATAAAAGCAGTTTAATAAAAAATATTTTTATTGTTTGGTTTATATTTATTCCGATTTTTGGAATTTACCTTATAGCCAAACTCGATTCATTATTTTTTGCAAGTGGTGCTGTATTACTGTCGGCTACGTTGGGTTTATCGGCCGCATTAGCTGGCATGTTTTATCAACGCCAAACCGCTAAAGAAAAAAACACTCTGGATTTTCAGCAAAAACTTAAAGATGACAAAGACTATTTAGCTCATGTAGTCGAAATTAGTAAAATAATACATAGTTTAGAAAGAAAGCAGACATTACTTGATTTAGCAAAACCTCAAAATTCTAGCGACCCGAGGGGTTCATCTATCAGGTACGTTTTAAATACTTGGGAGCAGGCTGCAAACGCTATTAAACACAATTTATATGATGAGGCTTTTTTATATTCGTCTCATAAGTCATCTGTGATTGATCTTAGCTTACATTTAAGGCCTTTTATTAGAGAGCGGCAGATGAAGAATATATCTCTTTATTCTGACTTTAGTTTGCTAGCGCTTAAGTGGACCATTAAAAGGGATAGCTTTGAGTCTCAACAAACAAAAAAAGAACTAAAGCGTATATTCAAACAGCTTGATAAAGTTAAGTCTGGCAAAATTAGTTACCTACAAAAGTAAACCCGCTAAGTGCGGGTTTTTAATTTATTGCATTAATTATAAACTCCTCCCACACTTGTATGCTTTCTCGCTTTTCTGTCATGTAGTCGTACCTGTCGTAATGCACGCTTGATACGTCAAATTTGTGGTGCTGCTGCAGTATGTCGCGGTTGGTTTTATTTATGCCTGCCTTGCCCATGAGTGTTTTACATGTGCGGCGTAGGTCGCGGGGGTTAAATGGCTTTACGCTGTGCTTTTCACACCAACGCAATATTGCCATGCGTATTGTTGATACATGCGCAGTGGCTGTTGGGTTGTCGCGATGTGGGAACATTTGCCCAGCGCTACCCTGTTGCTGCATGAGTTCTTGGATAATGGGTATGGCTAAATTAGACAGTGGCACTATGTGATCGCCCCGCTGTTTTATTTTTATTCTGGATGCGGGAATGGTAAATGTTTTATTTTTAATGTCGTATTCGCTGGCGCGGGATGCGTAAACTTCGTTTATGCGCTGGCCGCCAAGGCACAATGCGAGTTTTATGTATTGCTGGGTGTAATAGGGTAAGTCTTCTGCGTGCCATACTTTTTTTATTTCGTCTTCATTTAGCCAGCGCTCGCCTTTATTTTTTGGCGTTTCAAAATTAATGTCTCTTATAAAGTTGGTTTTAATGTCGTATTCGCTGGGCTTTTTATATTGCTCTGGCGAGTTATCAAAATCGATTGCGTATTTTAATATGCTCATTAGTACGCTGCGAACCAGTCGCGCTTGTTCTTTTGCGCCACGGTTATAAACGCGGTAAATAATGTCGCGGGCCATGTCGATTGTGAACTCGTCGGGCATTAAATCGGGTGTTATAAACGGGGTGAGGTTTCGCTTTATTAGTTTTTCTGTTCGGTCGATGGTTGATGCTGCCCAGCGAGTACTTATGTATGCATTAAAATCATCAAGCATTTGATGCATTGTTTTTTTAGCTGCCGATTCAAACTTGGCTTTTTGGTTTTGTAAGCGGTGTTCTTGGGGGTCAATATTGTCGCTTAGCAATGCTGATATTTTTGCATGTTTACTGCGCGCTGTTTTTAGATCAACAATTGGGTAGTTACCAAGGCCTATCACTTTGCGCTTACCGTTTATGTGATACTGAACCCGGAACGTTTTAGCGCCTGATTCACTCACCCTTATTTGTAAGCGCCCCTCGCCGTAATTTCCCGACTCAGTTAATACGTAGCGCTTTTCTTTTGCTTTAAGTGCTTTTATTGATTTGTCTGTAAAGTTCATCTTTGCTCGTTTAAAACTGTGACCACAACACGGGTCACAGTTTTGGTATCAGTTTAGCTTAAGATAACAATAACAGAATAAGACAGAATAAACAGCCTTAGCCTTTACATTCCCCATTTTTAAAGGGCTTTGCTACAGGTTGATACAGCATGAATGCTAGAAAACGGACATGCCAAGTAATTCACACATTAATAAAATAACCCTTAAAAACCATACATTAAAATAAATAGCGAATATTTGTGTATTAAGCGTACACTAAATTGCAGTCCGCTATAACGGCTATACTTACTTAAAAAGTGTCATTTTGCTATTAGATTTATTTATTTTTACGTTAACACTACTTACGGCTAATGCTTTGACTATACGATAGTTATTGAGTGTTCCTTTGCCGGATAATTAAATATCGTATTTAAGTTACTTTCTACTACAATTTAACATCGTTATGTACTTGAAAATTACTGTTACTAGCGCTACTCTAAGTGAGGTGGTCTGACCTCTATTAAGGAATAAAAATGACACTCATATTTACACTGGTTCTAATCGCGTTGCTTTGCACTGCGGTTTACCACAGAGCAAGTTGGAACACAGCACTTGGTGTTTCGGCTATAACTTTATTAATTGGTACCTTTACGGGTGCTTTTGGTTTAATTAGCTGGTTGATCTTTTTGATCATCGCGGTTCCTCTTTCTGTTACTGGCCTTCGTCAGCAATATATCATCAAGCCTATTTTTGCTACGTTTAAAAAAGTAACGCCAAGCATGTCTGATACTGAAAAATCAGCTATTGATGCCGGTACGACGTGGTGGGAAGCTGACTTATTTTGCGGTAACCCAGATTGGAAAAAACTTCACCAATACCCCGTTCCTAAACTTACTATTGAAGAGCAAGCTTTTGTTGATGGCCCTGTTGAAGTAGTTTGTAGCATGTTGGACGATTGGGAAGCAACGCACGAACTAACCGACCTTCCTCAAGATGTGTGGCAGTATCTAAAAGATAATAAATTTTTTGCCATGATCATCAAAAAAGAATACGGCGGTTTAGAGTTTTCTGCATTTGCACAGTCTTGTGTACTTCAAAAACTAACAAGTAAATCAACATTACTTTCGTCAATTGTTGGTGTACCGAACTCTTTAGGCCCAGGTGAATTATTACAACACTATGGTACAAAAGAGCAAAAAGATCATTACTTACCGCGCCTAGCGAGCGGTCAAGAAATTCCATGTTTTGCATTAACTTCGCCAGAAGCGGGTTCTGATGCAAGCTCAATTCCAGACTACGGTGTGGTATGTAAAGGGCAATGGAATGGTGAGGAAGTTGTGGGTGTTAGTTTAACGTGGAATAAGCGTTACATTACACTTGCCCCAGTGGCTACCGTACTTGGTCTTGCGTTTAAGTTACAAGATCCAGATGGGCTAATTGGCGACAATAAAGAGCCAGGCATTACCTGTGCACTTATTCCAACGGACACTCCTGGAGTTGAAATTGGTCGTCGACATTTCCCGCTTAACGTACCATTTCAAAATGGTCCTACTCGCGGTAAAGATATTTTCGTACCACTTGATTATATTATTGGTGGTCCAGATATGGCTGGTCAAGGCTGGCGCATGCTGGTTGAGTGTTTATCGGTTGGTCGTGCAATTACATTGCCGTCAAATTCTGCCGGTGGCATTAAAATGATTGCCGTTGCAACGGGTGCGTATAGCCGCATTCGTCGTCAGTTCCGTTTACCTATTGGTAAAATGGAAGGTGTTGAAGAGTCACTAGCAAAACTTGCTGGTTACGCTTACAGCTCTGATGCTGCGGTTAGTATGTCTACGGGTGCGGTTGATTTAGGCGAAAAGCCATCGGTAGTTTCTGCCATTATTAAATACCACCTGACAGAGCAAATGCGTGATGCAACTATTCATGCAATGGATGTACTTGGCGGTAAGGGCATCATGCTTGGGCCAAATAACTATTTAGGTCGTGGCTACCAAGGTGCACCTATTGCCATTACCGTTGAAGGTGCAAACATCTTGACCCGTAATATGATTATTTATGGTCAAGGTGCAATTCGCTGTCATCCATTTGTACTTACCGAACTAGGTGCGTGCGAAATTGAAGACCGCGAAGAAGCGCTTAACGTATTTGATAAAGCGCTAATGGGTCATATTGGTTTTACTATGTCGAACCTTGTACGTACTAAGTGGCTTGCACTTACCGGCGCACGTTTTACAAGTGTGCCGTACAACGATGAAACTGCTGAATTTTACCGTATAGCGTCACGCTTTAGTGCATCACTTGCTCTTATGTCAGACATTAGCATGGCAGTATTTGGTGGCTCACTAAAACGTAAAGAACGTATTTCAGCACGTTTAGGTGACTTACTTAGTTACTTATACTTAGTGTCTGCAACGCTTAAGCGTTACAACGACGAAGGCCGTAAAAAAGAAGATTTTGCTCTAGTAAAATGGAGTTGCCAAGATCACCTTTACCATTGCCAACGTGCACTTGCTGATTTAATTAATAACATGCCTTCGGCTCCACTACGTGCCGTGTTAAAAGTATTGTTATTCCCGTTTGGTCGCCCGGTTCGTAAACCAACTGACCAACTTGAGCATAAACTTGCGCAACTACTACAAGTACCTAGCGAAACGCGTAACCGTTTAGCAAGCTATGTATACTTAACAAATGAGCCGCTTAACCTTGTAGGTCGTCAAGAGCAAACGCTTAAAGACGTACTTGCTGTTGAGCCATTATTTGACCGTGTATGCAAAGAAAAAGGTCTTAAACTGCCATTCTTCCAGCTTGATAAAGTAGCGCAAATGGGGCTTGAAGCAGGCATATTAAGCCAAGCAGAGGCTGATAAACTAGCTGCTGTTGAGCAATCTCGTTTAGATGTTATTAACGTTGATGACTTCGACCCTGCTGACTTACTTGCAGGCAAAGCCGCGCGTAATAGCGTTAAAAAAGAAGCTGATGCTGCTTAATTAACTAAGTAAGCATTTGAATACTAAAAGCCAGCGCCTAATGCGCTGGCTTTTTTGTGTAAAATAAATTCTTATATATCAAATCGCACATATCAAGCAATCAAATACTCGACGATAAGTGTAAATTAGCGCTTAGTTATCAATCGCTTCCATGCTAAAACTATGCCTGTATACACTAAAAAACATGCGAGCAATGATGCCAAGCCAGCTAATGTTTGCCCTATAAAACCAAAGTATTCACCGGTATGTAAAAATCGAGATGTTCCCCATGCTTGATCGCCTCGCGTCCAATCAGATTTTTTTAGCGTTTTAATTGCATCACCAGTGCGAGTATCTAAAAATAATGAATATGCATATTCTTGGCGATTCCCGATACTGGTATCAATATAAAAACGTGCTTCGTGTTTTTTGTCACCTAATTCTAACCACATCGAATACCAATCAGTGGCACCATTATGAATTGCATGTATTTGAGCTAGTTGGAATAAAGCATCGTAAGGTACTTTATCAGCCGATAAATTTAATACTGGTAGATGCTTTTCTCGCTCGGGTACGTTTTGCCCAAACGCGCCATATAACGCTTTATTCGCCCAATCAAAATGAAACAAAGTAGCCGTTAATGACAAAACGAGTAAAACCGGCAAACACCAAATTCCAAAAACTAAATGCCACTGCCTATTTCGATGATGTGATGATTTGTAACTCTTTGCTAGTAAAAAATATCCTTTTAATGCAGAGCGATTAAATCGCTTTGGTAACCACAGATAAGCACCCGATAGTAGTAAAAAGATAAAAAATAGATTAGCGTAGCCATTTATATTTTTGCCAATCACTTGTGAAGCGCCATGCAGTAATAAATAACGATGTATATCAGTTACAACGTGAAAAAAACCAGCCGCTAGCCCCTCTCCTTCACGAATAACATCTCCCGTATAAGGGTGTAATAAGTAGCTATTTTTTCCCGCCCAGGCAGGAATAGCAGCCCCTTCTCGATTTACCCAACGAATATAAATATGTGATTGACTCGGATGCGATTTTTGCAAAATATCTACAACAGCATCAGTCGATAGCCGCTGTTGAGCATAGGTGTTTTTTACAGTAAATCGCATTTCATCTAGCTCAACAATCTGTCGTTCATAGGTTAATAAAAAACCAGTGAACGACATGCTGAAAATAAATAAACCGGCGATTAAACCTATAATTAAGTGAGCCCAAAAGACCCACTTTTTAAACAATTTTAAGAACATAAAATAAGTTACTTATTCTTAAAACTGATAAGAAATCGATAAGCGAATATCGCGCCCAGATTCGTATGGACCAACAACAGTGTCAAATACTTCACTGTAATCACCCACACTTGAATGATCGATATATAACTCATTAAATAAGTTAGTAACAGCAACATTAAATAATAATGCATTCGTCACATTCCACTGCCCATATAAATCAACAGTGGTATAGCTTGGTTTATTTAGGGTATATAAAGAATCAGTCCAATCAAGGTCAACAGCTTGATGAAGAGTATCAATATCGAGTGAATCGACTTTAGTTACACTAATACCAACCTTTGCATCGGTGTTAATGTCGTAATCAACGCCAGCAACCCATGTATTGCCTCTACTATTACCTAAACCGACAAACTCATAGCCATTAATATCAATTGCATCATAACTTACACTGTACAACCCATCACGTGGGTCAAGCTCTGTATCAGTAGCTGAAAATCCAATGAAGAAATCAAATGAATTTAAACGATATGCTAGGTCAAACTCAAATCCTTTAGTCTCTAACGTGCCTATATTGTTATAAACCGAGTTTCCTTCATACCCTTCAAATATCACATCATCTAAAGACGAATTATAAATACTTGCCTTAGCGGATAAATTTTCATTAGTGTATGTTATGGATGCTTCAATATTAGCTACGGTCTCAGGTACTAAACTTTCATCCGCTACTGGAATATCTGAACCGTCATATAAATATCCATCAATGGTAAAGCCATCCCCTATTTGTTTACCACGCGCGGTTTCAGCATACCCAAGCCCTACTGTCCAAGCTTCATTAATGTCATATGCTAAACCGATATTAAAGCTCACTTCATTGTCGTCTAAACTCGATGCACTTTCTGTAATTGCAGTGCCATAATATTCATCTAATAGGATGTCTTGTTTAAACTTATAACTATCAAAACGCACTCCATAACTCAGTAAAAGTTGTGGAGTAATATCACTATAACCTTGTGCATAAACACCCAGTACACTGCCTTGTTCTGAATTTTCTTTTGCACCTGCTGCAGACCCACTCGATACTTCATCATTTCTATAATCAACGCCATAAACAAATTTATGTTCATCAATAATACTTGTATTACGAATATCTAAGCCATATGTGTCAATGTCAGCAAGCCAAGCAAATCGGCCGCCATTAAAAGATGATTCGGTTTTGTATGCTGTCGCCTCTAAATACAATAAGTTATTGTGAGAAAATATATAATTAGCAACGTAAGTCTCTCGCTCTGCTTCACTTGGATACAAAGCATCACCTTCTTGTACCGCCCAGTTAGGGCGTGCTGAAAAATCCCCTTCTTCGTCGCGTTTTTCAATACTTACCGACAAATGATGATTATCTGCTAACTCACCACTGGCTTTAATAAACATCATATCTTGATCGGCGGCCGTACCATAAATAGTATCGCCATCACCATTTTCCATGTTCTCGCGATCCACAGTACTGAAATACCCTAGTACGCCCCATGTATCACTTAATTTACCGTATACACTGGTGCTTAAACGCGTACCGTCATTTGAAAAGTAACTTGCTTTAACACGTCCACCAAATTGTTCACCTTGATTAAGTAAGTCTTGCGCGTCTTTAGTTTTAAAGCGGATAGAGCCGCCAATCGCACCAGGACCACTTGTTGCTTCTCCGGCACCTGCTTGCACATCTATTTGCTGTAATAGGTCAGGATCTATTGTTACACGACCAATATGATGAAATAACGTTGATGTTTGCTGTGCACCATCAACCGCTATATTTAATAAAGAATCTTCAACACCACGAATATAGATCTTTTGTGCAACGCCTACCGAGCCACCCACACTAACAGAAGGTGAATGTCGAAAAATGTCAGCCAGATCACTTGCTTGATATTGTTCTATTTCTTCAGCTGTAATACTCAAATTAGTTGCAGAACCAACTACAGATATTTTTTCAACAGACGCTGTATTTTTAGCAAGTTCTTGCGCGTATATAGGTGAACTAAATGATGCACAAATGGCACTCATTAGGGCTAATTTTTTCAAGGGGGACGTTCCTTCTTAATTGCAAATAAGAAGAATTATCATTTTCTTTTGATTGAGAGTATAGCAACTTTACATTTGTTACATTTAGGACATATACAAAGACGCGTTAGGTGCAATCTACTTTAGTTGCCTAAAAATATGTAAGTAAGGGCGTGAACAGGACGAGAAAGCGTTGCTCAGTTTTTACAAGCACAATATGAAATGTAATTTATACACCTTTAGGAACCGTTACAGTCATTACTAAACCACCTGCAGTATCATTTTTAGCAAATACTGTCGCAGCAATCGCATGTAATTGCCTTTGTGCTAAAGCAAGCCCTAAACCAAAGCTATCACTGTTGCATGAGCGAGCTGAATCAATCCGGAAAAAAGGTCTAAAAATAGTATTTAAATGCTCTTTAGGTACTCCTGGACCTTGATCTGCAATAATAATTTGATATTCATGTTTATAATCAATGAGGCTAATCCATACTTTTTTATTAATGGGTGTGTAACGTAGTGCATTTCTAAGTATATTCTCCAGTGCTTGACCTAATGCTCTGTGATTACTGTTTTCAATATGGGCTTGATTAGGTAAGTCAGCAAAAATAAGTTTATCTGGGTACTCAAAACGCCCATCTTCAATGAGAATTTCGAGTAAATCGACTAAATCCAAAGATTCGATGCGCAACTGAGGTGACTCGTTATCTAACCAGGATAAAGTAAGCGTGTCATCCACTAACTTACGGATGTGCTGTGACTCTTTGTGAATACGCTCTAATTTGATTTGCGTGTCTTCTACACCCTTTTCTCTGTGAGAGAGTAAATTGTCAGTTGCTATATCTAAGCGTGTTAAAGGTGTTCTCAACTCGTGAGACAGATCAGTTAGTAATACACGTTGATGCATAATCTGATCACTGATCCGCTCTGCCATTAAATCAAATGTTTCAGCTAACTGGGATAGTTCATCATTGCGTGAGCCCAGCTGCTCTCGAACTCTGACACTAAAGTCTCCTTGGCTAAATGCTCTACTTGCTAAGTCGAGTTCTTTAATAGGATGCATAATATGGCGATATAACACAATCGATAAACACACCAATATCAGCATTGGCAATAAAACTTGTAACGACAAACGTGTTAAATTCCAAAGTGATCCTGGGCGCATTCTTTTCGGCAACTGCACAACAAGGCTAGTTGCACCATCTTTAAAGGGTAATTGCATAACGGGTGCATGCTCAAAATACAGATGGATTTTCCAATCAATACTTCGCCCC
The DNA here is from genome assembly GCF_000498015.1 of Pseudoalteromonas sp. TAE79. NCBI lineage: Bacteria > Pseudomonadati > Pseudomonadota > Gammaproteobacteria > Alteromonadales > Pseudoalteromonadaceae > Pseudoalteromonas > Pseudoalteromonas sp. TAE79. The sequence goes on along the minus strand of NZ_AUTL01000139.1, from coordinate 1,217 downwards.
AAGTTATACCCTGTATACTCATAACGATGAGAGCGATTACCAGCTAACTCAACCACATTGGCTTTAGCAATTACAGCCCAAATACTCTCTTGTTGTTGTAAATCATCAACCCAACGCTCAAGTTCGCTCATATCGCCTTGATCAAATATAACCTCAGCCTTTTTTTGCCAATTAATTAACTCTTCTCGACTTGAGTCACTTAGCATGCTCATATCATTTTCAAAATGATTAACCGCGACATTAATTAAATAAAACATCGCAACAACACCAGTACCAATAATTAAGCACAGCTTCCAAAATAAACGTCGTGTCATTTAATACAGTACCCTTGCCCATGCACAGTGTGTAAACGGCTGCCATCCCAGCCGGCGTTATTTAATTTTTTTCGTATACGACTCATATGCATATCTAAACTACGATCGTACTGACTGAAACGCTTGTTAAGCGCCACTTGATATAAAAAAGGTTTTAACAGTATTTGTTCTTGGTTTTTCATTAAAATTTGCAGCAAGGCAAACTCAATAGGCGTAAAAGCTAATAGCTCACAATGCAGAAAAACCTGCTGGTGTAGGCTATCTATTTCAAGTCCATCAATATTAGCAATGTAAGGGGTATTTGTGTCTTGTTTAAAAACGCGCCTTAGTACTGAATCTACTCGTAGTAATAATTCTTGGCTATTAAACGGTTTTGCTAAGTAATCATCTGCACCAGCTGATAAACCTAAAATGCGCTCTTCTTCAGCATGTTTTGCCGATACAATTATTACAGGGGTGTTATTACAACTACGTAAAATATTAAGCACTGCTAAGCCATCTTTGCCCGGCAACATAACATCTAATAAAATAAGACTAAAACGTTGAGCAACCGCTAAATCAAGCGCTTGATTACCATCAAAACACTGTGTAACAGAGTATCCTTGGTTGGCTAGTAATTCAGTAATTTGATCATTAAGTAATGTATCGTCTTCAACAACTAAAATATCAAAATCAGATTTGTTACGTTGATAGGCCTGTGGTGCAGACATAGAAAGCCATAATTTTTATAGTATTAAAACAAATTAAAGCAAATGGTAATACAAATCAATATCAAAATCAGTGAGTGTGGAGAAAGTTGATTTTTTGAGTGTTTTGAGTGTTTTGAGTGTTTTGAGTGTTTTGAGTGTTTTGAGTGTTTTGAGTGTTTTGAGTGTTTTGAGTGTTTTGAGTGTTTTGAGTGTT
>NZ_AUTL01000138.1:0-2646 GCF_000498015.1 Pseudoalteromonas sp. TAE79 | reverse complement strand
TCAAACAAGATTTGAAGATCTGATCATGACATTGAGATTTAGTTCAAAAAAATCCCCGCTAATTTCTTAGCAGGGATTTGTGTATAAGAGACAGCTAATTAGCGCCTTTTTGCATTATGGCTATATATAAATTTAATGCTGATTGATCATGTGCGTTGCTAGTTGAGAGAATGATTGCTTTAAGCCTTCACGCAACAACGGATTGTCTATTTCTATATCCAGCGTTTTATTCATGCAGTACATCCACTGATCGCGCAATGCTTTATCTACAGTAAAAGGCATATGTCTTTTACGTAGCATTGGCTGGCCATGTTTTTCAGTAAATAGGTTTGGCCCGCCTAACCAACCAGATAAAAATTCAAAAAATACTTGGCGAATTCGATCTAATGGCAGAGGATGCATATCATATAACGGTTTAGCGTATTCATCTGACTCCATTATGTCGTAGAATCGATTGGAGATAGCTCGCGCCCCTTTCTCTCCACCTATTATTTCATACGGTGTTTTTTCAGGAGTAGGAGCCTGTTGCTCGGGAGCCGGCTTAGATTTAGAAAAAAGTCGTTTAATCATATTACTTATCATCGTTAATAGGCAGTGTTATAGCTGCAAAGAGGTTGCTTTAAAATGGACAAATATGCGGTTTTTGGAAATCCAATTAAACATTCAAAATCCCCCGCGATACATAAACAATTTGCTGTATCACTGGGTGAGCAAATCGACTATCGCGCAATATTAGCACCTATCGATAACTTTGAAAAAACAGTATTGTCTTTTTTTGAGCAAGGCGGTGTGGGTGCTAACGTTACAATGCCATTTAAAGAGCAAGCTTATGCAATGGCTGATGAGCTTACGCCATTAGCCAAAATAGTAGGGGCTGTTAATACATTAAAAAAACGAGATGATGACTCATTACTCGGTGATAACACCGATGGTGTGGGCTTTGTAAATGATTTACTCGCTAATGAAGTAGCCATAACTAATAAACGCATTTTAATCATAGGTGCGGGCGGTGCTGCTCGAGGGGTTATTTTACCTTTGTTAGAGCATAACCCTCAGGAAATAATAATAGTTAATCGCACAGCACAAAAAGCCAAAGAACTCGCAGAGCTGTTTACCCAATATGGACCAGTATCTGGCTTTGGTTTTGATGATTTACCAGTAAGCGATTACTCACTAATAATAAACTCTACCTCTAGCAGTATGAATAACGAACTTCCAGCACTTGATAAAAAACACATAACTAACTGTGAAGTCGCTTATGACATGTTTTATTCACTGCAAAATACCATTTTTATGAATTGGGTTGCACAGCATAATATTAACGCTAAGCTTTTAGATGGCAGTGGCATGTTAGTTGGCCAAGCTGCTCAAGCATATTATGTATGGCGTAATAAAATGCCAAAAATACTTCCCGTCGTTGATGCGCTCAAACAAGGAACGCTTAAATGAATCAGGCAATACAATTTATAGATAGGCTAGAGTTTAGAGAGCCCGATCATCAGTTAGTATTTTTTGCACAAGTTAGTGGCATGCTGGTGGAGTGTGTAATAGAAGTAAATACACTTAAATTAACAGACGAAAGCCATGCAACAGAGTATTTTGAAAAGTATCGTTTTGATTACGAAGAACGTGCCGAGGAGCTTATCGAAGAAGAGAGCTATAACTCGGCAGGCCAAATTGAAGTAAGCTTATTAACTTAAATTAGCTATTTCAGCTAAATACTCATCTTTAAGTGATACGTAGTTACTGGCAGATATTTTTAAAAAGGCAAGTTCTTGCTCCGTTAGAGGGCGGGCTTGCTTAACCGGACTCCCTACATATAAGTAACCAGACTCTAAGCGTTTGTTTGGTGGTACCAAAGATCCCCCACCTATAATTACATCATCTTCAACAACCACGTTATCCATAATAATAGCGCCCATACCTACAAGTATACGGTTTCCTAATATACATCCGTGCAGCATTACCTTATGACCTACAGTTACATCGTCACCTATAATAAGTGGATAACCATCTGGATTGCTTTTAGTTGCACGAGATAAATGCAATACACTGCCATCTTGTATATTGGAGCGTTTACCAATACGTATATAGTTAACATCGCCTCGGGCAGCTACTAAAGGCCAAACACTACTATTATCACCTAAAGTAATATCACCAACCAAAACTGATGACTCATCAATATAAACAGACGAATTAAACGAAGGAGTTACACCTTTATAAGAACGGATTGCCATATTTAGTACCTTTTAGATAATAGTTATTAGCTTTGAGTGTATCAGCAAGGTTATTTTTGTACCATAAAAGGCACCGTTTGGTTACAAAACTATCAGTTTCAGGGGGTTTAGTTCAGATACTGAGCGAAAAGCATCTTTTTTTACTTTTTCTTTAAAAAAGTACTTGCGTAAAAATCTGTTCTCCCTATAATGCGACCCCACTGAGACGGGAAACGCCAACGCATAGCGAGGCACGAACTACTCAGAGAGTTAAATAAAACTTCGGTTTTAAATCTTCTAAAAAGAAAGTTTAAAACTAAGTGTTGACTCAAAAAATAAAGGGTGTATTATTCGCATCCCTTGAGACGCCAAAGCGACTCAAAACGTTCTTTAACAATATAAAGCAATCATCTGTGTGGGCACTCGTACA
>NZ_AUTL01000137.1:0-4425 GCF_000498015.1 Pseudoalteromonas sp. TAE79 | reverse complement strand
GTTAAACCAAGCAATGGCTTGGCGCGGTAAGGGGATGCTGATTGGCACGCCGGTTTTGCTGCGTTCTTTGGGTAGATCCCACACGCCCGTGGTTAAATCCATTTCACGCCACATGGCTTCGCACAGTTCGCTTTTGCGCACGCCCAACACCAAAAACAGGCAGCAAGCGAGGTAGTTGTCGCGGCCAAAGCTATTGATATGGGTATGAAACACGCTAAAGGCGTAGTGAATTTCCTCTTTGCTAAGCATCCTGTCTTTACTGGACTCCACGCCACCGGCATCGTCCACGGTAAATGCTGCGGCTGGGTTGTTCAGCGTTAAGTCGAGCTTTATCGCATGCCGAAACAGCTGCTTCATGTACATCAAGGTATCGTTGGCAATGGTAGGGCGGTTACTTTCTCGAATACGCTCTAATACTTCGCGCACGTCTCGTGCGGTCACCTCAGCAATACACTTAATGCCAATGACAGGGCTTATGTCTTTGGTGTAAACCCGATACGGAATCTTGGGATGCTTTAGTCGTCTACTCAGATCGGTTCGATACCAGTCATGGAACAGTTGATCCACGGTTTCAATGTCAGGTAACTCGATTTTCTGTTTTTCTAGAAGAGGATCTATGCCGTCACGTACTTCCTTTCGAAAGTATGCGGCGGCAATTCTGGCGTCTGCCAACGACATTAAAGGAAATTGCCCCAAGGTTGCTTCTCGTCTTCCTTTGGCTGTGGTGTAGCGGATCATCCAGTAAGGCGAGCCTTGTTTGCGGACGCAAAAGTATAGACCTTCACCATCTGAATATTTTTTTGGGTCGGCTTTGCTGTATGCAATAACCTGTTTTGCTGTGAGTTTTCCCATGTTTATTCCATAGTTGCTGAAATAATGGAGGGGGCAATAATGGCTGCCCACCACCGATTTGCTTATTGAATCAGCAACTAACCTGTTGTGGTGGCGAGTTAAATGCGAAAATTGGGTAACTTACTGCCCACCAATTTGCTCACCGCAAAACGCTTATTGAGCCAAAATGAGGGGGCTGCCCACCATTCTGCCCACCACTAAACAGGTAGTTGGTAACGGATATCTGCAAACCAATTTGGACGGGAAAAATAAAAAAGCCCTGTATTTACAAGTAAATAACAGGGCTTCTAAGACATTCTTGGACGGGTAACTTTCTACCCAGGAACCTATTCGATGTTTTGAATTTGCTCACGCATTTGCTCAATTAGTACTTTTAGCTCTACGGCTGCAGTAGTGATGTCACTATTGATAGACTTAGACGCTAGCGTGTTAGCTTCACGATTAAATTCTTGCATCATAAAATCTAAGCGGCGGCCACATGCGCCTCCTTTTTTAAGGATTTTTTTAGTTTCTTTAACGTGAGACTTTAAACGATCTAATTCTTCGGCTACATCTTGTTTTTGAGCAAGATAAATAAGTTCTTGTTCAAGGCGTGATTCGTCAATGTTTGCTGTTAAGTCTTCTAGCTTTTGAGCCAGCTTTTCACGTTGCCACTTAGCAATCTCGGGCATATGCGTTTCTACAATTTCTACTTGCTCTAAAATCGCATCAAGGCGGATTGCTATCATTTCTTCAAGGTTTGCACCTTCATCGCCACGGGCTGATTTAAAATCTTCGATTACTTGATCAAGACCAGCTATTAATGCTGTATTAACGCTATCCATATCAAGTTCTTCAGCTTCCATAACACCAGGCCAACGCAATATATCAACAGGATTAATATCGCCATTACTTTGTTGTTGAACCCATTTAGCGCTATTTATCAATTGCTCAGCAAGGGCTTGGTTAATTGATAGCTCACCAACATGGGCTGGATTTGCTACAAACTTTAAAAAGACCTCAACTTTACCGCGTTGTAAGTGTTTGCGTAAACGCTCACGAATAACTGGCTCCATGCCACGAAATTGCTCTGGTGCGCGAATAAATGTTTCAAGGTAACGCTGGTTCACTGAACGAACTTCCCAAGTGCCAGTTCCCCAATCGCCTTTTATTTCGCGACGCGCATAAGCTGTCATACTGTGGATCATGGATATTTTCCTAAATTAATAAATACAATATTACGATGATTATACCGTAACACTGCTTAAGCTCTAGGGAAAATTTAATACACTGAATATTTTGCATACAGCTATTTATTTAAATCAGCATGGTATCTATACCCACATACACTTATAATGTCGCAAATTCTGAATTAAGGGGATCGTCAATGCGTCCAAGCGAAAGAACACCTAACCAAATTAGACCTGTTACATTTACACGTAATTATACTTTGCATGCTGAAGGCTCAGTACTTGTTGAGTTTGGTAACACCAAAGTACTTTGTACAGCGACTGTTGAATCGGGCGTTCCTCGTTTCATGAAAGGCCAAGGTAAGGGTTGGATCAATGCTGAATACGGTATGTTACCGCGAGCAACGCATACACGTAATGCGCGTGAAGCTGCACGTGGTAAGCAGGGCGGTCGTACTATGGAAATTCAACGCTTAATTGCACGTGCACTTCGTGCGGCTGTTGATTTAAAAGCCCTTGGTGAAAACACGATTACTATCGACTGTGATGTTATTCAAGCAGATGGTGGTACACGTACTGCTTCTATAAGTGGCGCATGTGTTGCACTAGTTGATGCACTAACGCATATGCGTGCTAAAGGTATGATTAACTCAAACCCACTTAAGCATATGATTGCGGCTATTTCTGTAGGCATATACAAAGGTCAAGCAATTAGCGATTTAGAGTATATAGAAGATTCAGCTGCTGAGACTGATATGAACGTAATTTTAACTGAGACAGGTAAAATTATTGAAATTCAAGGTACAGCCGAAGGTGAACCTTTCTCGTTTGATGAGCTGGATGAATTACTTACTTTAGCCAAACACTCTATACGTGAAATCATTGACGTACAAAAGCAAGCATTAGCATAAATAGGTAGGCCACTAGATATGAAAGATTATCAAAAAGAGTTTATAGAATTTGCTCTAGAGAAGCAGGTATTAAAGTTTGGTGAGTTTACTTTAAAGTCAGGGCGAACAAGTCCGTACTTTTTTAATGCTGGCTTATTTAACACTGGTCGTGATTTAGCGCGTTTAGGTCGCTTCTATGCTGCAGCATTGGAAGATTCATCGATAGAGTATGATGTATTATTTGGTCCTGCTTATAAAGGTATTCCAATAGCGACAACTACGGCAGTTGCATTAGCAGATCACTATGATAAAGATGTACCGTACTGTTTCAACCGTAAAGAGAAAAAAGCACACGGTGAAGGTGGTACGTTAGTAGGCTCAGAACTCAATGGCAAAATAATGCTAGTTGATGATGTAATTACCGCAGGTACCGCTATTCGTGAGTCCATGGAAATTATTGCACAAAATGGTGCAGACCTTAGTGGCGTTTTAATAGCATTAGATCGCCAAGAAAAAGGTAAAGCCGAGTTATCAGCTATTCAAGAAGTTGAGCGCGACTTTAATACCAAAGTAATTTCTATTGTAAAATTAGCTGATCTTATTAGCTACCTTGAAGTTCAAGGGACGATGGATGAACATTTAGCCTCAGTTAAAGCTTATCGTGATCAATACGGTGTAGCATAAATAAAAAGCCTCGCACTGCGGGGCTTTATTTTGACCTTCATTCATAGAGTTTATTAATGAAAGATATACTTAAACCAAATGGCTTAGGCCTCAAACGTGTTTTCAAAGCGACTTATTGTTCCTACCTAGGCTTCAGTGCTGCATTTAAAGAGGAAGCCGCATTTAGACAAGAGCTACTATTAAGCCTTATATTATTTCCTATTTCATTTTGGCTTGCTTCATCATTACTGCACTGGGCAATATTAGTAAGTTCACTGTTGGTTATACTAATAGTTGAATTATTAAATTCTGCAATTGAAGCATTAACAGATCGAGTAAGTACAGAATTGCATGTATTGTCAGGTAGAGCCAAAGATATGGGTTCTGCAGCCGTAACACTTTCATTAACGATCGTATTGATCATATGGGGTGTAAGTCTTTATATGAAGATCGTTTGAGCTCACTTTTAATATTAGTGAAGTTTAAGCGCCTTTAGTTGTTAATAAATTGATAGTTATGTTGTGTTTTTAACGTGTTTAGCTCAAATACTCAGCGAACAGTACTTTATTTCAAGTTTTCTTCAAAAAAGGGTTGATCTGTTTTCGGATCTCCCTATAATGCGACCCCACTGAGACGGGATATGGCGACGCGCAGCGGACAACGCATAGCGAGGCACGAACTACTCAGAGAGTTAAATAAAACTTCGGTTTTAAATCTTCTAAAAAGAAAGTTTAAAACTAAGTGTTGACTCAAAAAATAAAGGGTGTATTATTCGCATCCCTTGAGACGCCAAAGCGACTCAAAACGTTCTTTAACAATATAAAGCAATCATCTGTGTGGGCACTCGTACA
>NZ_AUTL01000136.1:0-34336 GCF_000498015.1 Pseudoalteromonas sp. TAE79 | reverse complement strand
GTGCGCGGTTTTGTAAATTATTTTAGTATAGCCAATTGTAAGCGAGAGCTAAAAGCCTTGGCAGGTTGGATCAGACGAAGACTAAGGGCAATACAGCTGAGGTTGTGGAAGAAGCCATCAAGGCTACATCGACGACTAAAGCAGTTAGGGAAAAAGCCACCGTTTAAGTTCATAAAGATGAACTCGTGGCGTAACTCACTAAGCCCTTTATCTTGTGTATCGATGCCAAACCAATGGTTTGAGGAGCTTGGTTTATATCCAATAGAAAAAGTGAATACGGGATGGCTTGCTTTATCAGCGTTTAGGAAATAAGTTGATAAAATGTGAAGGGTACAGGAGCCGTATACGAGGTCCGTACGTACGGTTCTGTGAGAGGGATGAGGCATAAGCCTCACCCTACTCGATGCCAAAAATTATAAAAATAATGTACGAAGGTATAGCAAAAAAATGAATAAGTAATAAGAGGGGGTATTAAAATAAGAAGGTGTTCCCCAAGATACGGTACCCGGTTTCAGTCCTGAAACCAGAAGGTTTCAGGGCGGAAATCTGCGGTTTACCGTAGGCTTCTCGGTACATGCCGAGCTTGCACAATAGTAGACGAACAGAAATCCTGGTATAAAATTTATCGGCTCAGGGACTTAACCAAGCTCCGGTACCCCAGGGAACAATTTAAGTATATAAGACATAATCCAATCCTTAAACCCCAAACGTAAAAAATTAAACCGTTCGCTTAGTTTTCCCGCACCTTTAACTCGCCATTTACTTTATCGCATGGTTTTTGAGCTTGATCATACAATTAATTGGAGTTGCTTTTTATCGAGTGGTAGCATTGCCTTAACTTGCAAAGCGAAGATTCGATTATGAACGATTTACCCGATTACGAAAAAGCTCAACTGCTTTTAGAAAAAAACGAAATATTTGTATCACCTGCCGAAGCGCATGGTGTAATTAGTGGTTTACTTGCGTGTGGTTTAACCATTGACGACAAAGAATACTTAGGCCTTTTGAGCGATGTGTTTAACGATGGTGAATCATTTAGTAACGATTTAAAGCAATTTTTTGGCACTATTTATAAGCAAGTAGTTGCGAGCTTTAATGATGACGAGTTTCAGTTTGATTTATTTTTACCAAACGATGACGAAACACTCATCGATCAGGCTAATGGCCTCGTATCATGGGTAGCAGGGTTTATGCTTGGTTTTGGCTTAAAGCAAAAAGATTACGGTAAGTTATCAAGCGATGTTAAAGAGGTTATTACTGACTTTAGCGAAATCACTCGCCTAGATACCACTTTTGAAGAAACCGAAGAAGACAGCCAAGCGCTGCACGAAGTGATTGAATATGTGCGAGTATCAGCACTACTTTGTTTTGCAGAGCTTGGTAAAGAGCAAAACACGCAAAGTACTAAAAAAACACTTCATTAGTTTAAAAAGTTAAACGGGTTGGTTAATAATGGTTGAAGTACAAAAGTCAGAATTTAAAGCACGCCGTGAGCGTTTACTTGCGCAAATGGATAAAAATAGCGTTGCTATTATTCCCGCTGCGAGCGAAGTTACCCGTAGCCGCGATACCGAATATGCATTTAGACAAGATAGCGACTTTTTCTATTTAACAGGCTTTAACGAACCCGACGCTGTACTTGTACTATGTAACAACAGCGATGCACCTAGTACTTTATTTTGCCTAGATAAAGACAAGCTTGCCGAAATTTGGCATGGCCGCAGAGTTGGCTTTGATAAAGCTAAAAGTGACTACTTGTTTGATGAAGCTTACCCGTTAAGTGAATTAAACGATAAGCTACTCGATATACTAAATGAAAAAGATGCGATTTATTTTGCACAAGGTGCTTATCCTTCATTTGATACCAAAGTGTTTACGTTACTAGGTACACTTAGAAGTGGTGCGCGAAAAGGCCTCAAAGCACCGAGTACTTTAAAAGAAATACGCGGCCTTATTCATGAAATGCGTTTGTTTAAATCGCCAAGCGAGATAGATGTTATGCGAGAAGGCTGTGAAATTAGTGCGCGAGGGCACATGCGCGCTATGCGTTTTTCACACCCCGGAGCTACTGAATTTCAGCTAGAGGCTGAGCTACATCATCATTATGCTATGAATGGTGCGCCGCATCCTGCGTACGGCACAATTGTTGGTAGCGGCAACAACGCCAATATTTTACATTACACGCAAAATAGCGATGTATTAAAAAATGGCGACCTGGTACTTATAGACTCCGGTTGTGAACTACAAGGTTACGCCGCCGATATCACCCGTACTTTTCCAGTAAATGGTCAATTTAGCGAAGAGCAAGCCGCGCTTTACAATATTGTACTTAAAGCGCAAGAAGTTGCCTTTGATGAAGTGAAACCAGGTGGTTATATGTCGCACGCTAATAAACTAGCAATGGAAGTAATGACCCAAGGTTTACTTGATTTAGGTATTTTAACCGGCGACTTTGACGAGCTAATGGCAAAAGGTGCATGTAAAGAATATTACATGCACGGCCTTGGGCATTGGCTTGGTTTAGATGTACATGATGTTGGCGATTACAAAGTAAGTAACGTTGAGCGTGCATTTGAGCCGGGTATGGTACTCACCATAGAGCCTGGGCTTTATATAAGTGAAGACTCAAGCGCACCGCAAAAATACAAAGGCATTGGTATTCGTATTGAAGATAACTTGCTAGTTACCGAAACCGGCCATGAAAACTTGACCCTAAGCGTGCCTAAAAAAATTAGCGATATAGAAGCACTTATGCAAAGTGCTAAAAACGTATAAAGCTCGGAGAGCAAAGTGGCTAAGCAGTTTGATGTAGTTGTTATTGGCGGTGGTTTAGCGGGAGCAAGCTGCGCGTTAAGTGTGGCTAAAACTAATCCGACGTTAAATATTGCCGTTGTAGAAGCGAATCAAGTAACCGGCGACTACCACCCAAGCTTTGACGACAGAAGCATTGCACTTGCTCAGCAATCGGTAGAGTATTTACAAAGCCTCAATTTATTTGAACAAAATGCCCCTTACACCGCAGCAATCAAAAAAGTGAGCGTGTCTGATCGAGGCCACTTTGGCAAAGCGCATATTAATTGCGACGAATTTGCTAAGCCTTCACTTGGTTACGTAGTAGAAGTTAACCCATTTGGCCGAGCGCTTCACCTGCGTTTAACGCAGTCAAACATTGCGCTTTACTGCCCCGATAGCGTAATTGCTATTGAGCAAACATTGCATAGCAATACACTTACCCTGCAAAGCGGCGAGCAATTAAACGCAGCGTTATTAGTTATTGCAGATGGTGCACAATCTCCCACACGTAATTTACTTGGGCTTGGTTTTAATACCCAGCCTTATGAACAAGGCGCAATTATTGCTAATGTAGAAGTGGCTGGTGGGCATAATAATCATGCCTTTGAGCGTTTTACACAAAGCGGGCCTATGGCGTTATTACCCATGAGTAATAACCGTTATTCGTTAGTGTGGTGTATGAGCCAAGATCAGGTTGAACAGCACATGGCACTTAATGAACAAGACTTTATAAGTGCCCTACAAAGTGCGTTTGGTTATCGCGGTGGTCAATTTACTAAAGTAGGCATGCGCACGAGTTACCCGCTCGTTTACGGGCAAGTCGAGTCTTTGACTGCGCACCGTACAGTGGTTATTGGTAATGCCGCACATGCTATTCATCCTATTGCAGGGCAAGGTTTTAATTTAGGCCTTCGCGACGTGCAAGTACTAAGTAATTTAATAGCAAACAGCCAACACTGTTTAGGCAGCTATGCGTTTACACGTGAATATTCTAAAAGGCGCAGTGATGATATAAAAACCGTAATGAGCTTAACCGATGCACTTGTTAGGCTTTTTTCAAACTCATCGCGAGTGCTCGCATTGGGGCGCAGTATTGGGTTGTTTTCGATGGATTTATTTCCCGCATTAAAAGCGCCATTAGCCAAACAGTTAATGGGGCAAGTTAAACAAGGTAGGCGTTTATGAAGCAAGCACAGGTTTGTATTGTAGGTGGTGGCTGCGTAGGGCTAACACTAGCACTTGGATTGGCAAAAGCCGATATAAGCGTCGTTGTACTCGACGGCGCACCAACACAAGCGTTGCCAACTGACGAATATGGTTTGCGCGTAAGTGCGCTAAGCATTACAAGTCAAACCTTGCTTGAGCAATTAAACGTATGGCCAGAAATTATCGCACAGCGAGCGTGCGCTTATACGCATATGGATGTACGTGATGCCGACAGTTTTGGCAAAATAGCGTTTGATAACAAACAACTTGAGCTTGAGCATTTAGGCCATATTGTTGAAAACGACATTATCCGCTACGCGCTCATAAAAGAGTTGGAACAACAAAGTAGTGCCACGTTAATGTTCGATACACAGTATCAGCAAATACATCAAAGCGAATCAGATGTATTTATAACGCTTAAAAGCGGCGAGCCAATTATTGCAAAACTGCTGGTGGCCGCTGATGGGGCAAACTCAGCTATTCGCAAACAATTTAATATGGCGCTTAGCTTTAAAGATTACGATCACCATGCGCTAGTTGCGACTGTTAAAACTAAAGAGCCGCACGCAAATACCGCACGCCAAGTGTTTTTACCAACCGGGCCGCTGGCATTTTTACCTCTGAGCGATGCAAATACCCATTCAATAGTATGGTCTACTAGCCCAAACCACTGCGATGAGCTGCTTGCAATGGACGATTGTGCCTTTAATAAAGCCGTAATGGCAGCCATAGATGGCCAATGCGGGCTATGTGAAGTGCAAAGTGCGCGCGCAGCTTTCCCACTTAAAATGCGCTACGCCCAGCAATGGGTTTCAGGCAAAGTAGTGCTCATTGGCGATGCTGCACATACAATCCATCCACTTGCAGGGCTTGGTATGAACCTAGGCCTAAAAGACGCCGCTTATTTAATTGAGCTACTCACAAGTGATAGCAAGGAGTTTGCAAGCACTCGTACACTTCGCGATTACGAACGTACCCGTAAGCTCGATGCGCAAAAGCACATAGCCATGATGCAAGGGCTAAAAGAGTTATTTGAAGGTGCAAACCCGGTTAAAAAACTTATTCGCGGAGTAGGGCTCTCACTCATTGATAATTTAGGCCCAATAAAACACCTGTTCGCCAAAGAGGCGATAGGGAAGTGATGTAGGTTGAGTGAAACAAAACTCCACGAGAAAAGCGGTTAGTTATTCGCTTTTAATAAAAAACCGATGTTTAATTTAAGCATCGGTTTTTTATTAAAATAAATTAAGTACTTACTTTGTATGTTTTTTCGGTAAACTTTGTTATTTTTACATTAAATATAATAAAAAGTTTTTACTAAATTTTAGGGAAGAAATAAATGTTAAAAATAACACTCTTATTTTTTTTATTAACTGCGTCTGTAGTTCACGCAAAAGATAAACCGTGGGAGTCTTACGCTAAACTTCCAATGGTAGAGCAACCACAAATATCGCCAAATGGAGAAATGATAGCAACACTTTATAATACTGCTGAAGGCCCTACTATCAGTTTAGCTAAATTTCCTAGTATCGAATTCAATATATTAGCAAGTCTCAAAAAAGATAAAGACAGAGTCGACTTTATTCGTTGGTCAGGTAATAAATATATCATTGTTTCTGCTAGTTACCCTGAATATGTCAATGGTCAATACATGAGAGTTTCAAGGTTATATTCGATCAATGTTGAAACCAATGAAAGTAAAATGCTAACTACGCGACGTTTTTCTGAATATAAGTGGTATAGATATCAGAGTTTCAGACTCGTTTCCTCACTTAAAAATGAGCCAGATTTCGCGCTAGTGTCAACGTTTGATGAAAAAGATAAAGCTTATTCTGTTTTTAAAGTTGAATTAGGTGATTCTAGTTTTGATAAAATTCAGAGGAATAAAGAAAATATTGGAAGTTGGTATGCAGACCCTAAGGGAGTTTTACGCCTGGGGATCGCAATTGATAAAAAAGATGATAAGTTTATTGCTTCAATATGGTATCGAGCAAAGAAAGATGAAGCATTAAAAATGATTCATACCCATATTTTGGGTGAAGATAGTACTTTCTCCATCCAAGGCCTTAATGAAGATGGTACAAAAGCTTACGTCCTTTCTGATCGTGTATTAAACAGACAAGCTTTATGGTCATATGATATCGAGTCAGGGGAGTTTGAAGAGCTTGTTTATAGCAATGATAAATACGATATAAATAATGCAATCGTTAATAGTGAGGGCGATTTTATAGGGGTTGGCTACTATGATGATTTCTACAAGAGCCATTATTTTTCAGAGGTAGACGGTAAGCAAGAGCTTATGGTTGCTAATTTATTTGGTGATAAGCAAGCTAGTATTGTTAGCCGTAGTAAAGATAGAACACGAATTCTTGTAAATGTAATAAGTGATTCAGTCAGCCCTACTTATTATTATTTTGATTTAAACACAAAGAAGGGCGGCGCTTGGCTATCTAAATTTCCTTATTTAGCACGTAATAAATTTGTACCAGTGCAAAACTATAGCTTTAAAGCGAGCGATGGAGCTGAAATCTCAGGCTATTTTACAAAACCAGAAGGAATTAAAACTCCGCCGCTAATTGTAATGCCTCACGGAGGACCGCATAGTCGAGACTACAAATACTTTAATCGAGAGCTTCAATATTTAGTTAGTTTAGGTTATGCGGTATTGCAAGTGAACTTCAGGGGCTCAGAAGGTTTTGGTAGTGCTTTTGAAACTGATGGTTATTATCAGTGGGGTAAACGTATGCAACAAGATGTATATGATGCAATGGATTGGGCTACTAGAACAGGATTAACATCAAAAAATAATGCATGTATTTATGGCGCAAGTTATGGTGGTTATGTTGCATTAACAGCTGCATGGCAAGAGCCCGAACGCTTTAAATGCATTATTAGTATTTCTGGAATATCGGATCTAAAAGGGTTAGTTGAAGATGAAGAGCGACAAGATGCCTACCTAGGTAATATTGTTGATATGACTGATAGTAAAGCCGTTGATGCATTATCTGAGGTTTCGGCAATCAATATGATTAACCGAATTAAAGCCCCAATTTTGCTTATCCATGGGACAAAAGATACGAGAGTCGACTATCGACAATCAAAATATTTTTATGATAAAGCAAAGCGAAACCTAGATATAAAGTATGTTGAAATTGATGACGGAACACACTTTTTTGATGATCCAGAAAGCTTAAAAGTACAATACAAAGAGGTTACTGAGTTTCTTAAAAAGCATTTGTAAGTAAATCAAATGAGCTTTTTTATTCAAAACCGATGTTTAGTTTAAACATCGGTTTTTGTTTTATGGTGGTTTTAAATATATTAAAAGCTTCGCTTTTCACGCGAGCAAGCTCGGCGTCTACATGCAAAGTTTCACACTGAGCTTAATTTTACCTGTAGGCGTTTAGCTTGCTGACGCGACGAGCGTTGCTCGTAATTACTATCGTTAGCTAAAAAGTGCTTTGCGTTAAATCAGTTACAAATTCTCTTGCGCTTCATTCACCATATCTTTGAGTGCATCAATTAACATTGGATCTCGCGAGTTTTGCTTAGCAAGTTCTAATGCGTATTTCATACTGGTGACGGCCTCTTTGAACTGCTTATTCGCAGTATACCCTTGCGATAAACGCATGTGAGAATAGGCTGCACTTGGGTAATGGGTAGTAAAGTGTTTAAGCGTGGTAATAGCTTTAGCTGTGTTACCAAATTTTTGCTGGCTATGAGCAAATTCTACGTATACATCTTGTGGAATTTTAAGCTCAAACCCGTACTTATCACTCAGTGCTTTGTAATAACCTGTAATGAGCGATACATCAGCAAATCTTCCGTGCTCGTCAGTAACGCTAAAAATTAGGTCGCCAAATAAGTTAATTAGGCTATCGCTAAGGGCTGGTAGTATGGTGCCCATATGGCTAAAAGTAGGGTAATGCTTATATTCCCATTTTAGCTGTGTGGGCATTTGTTGCTCTAAATTTACTAAAGTATTTAATACACCTGTATAAAAGCGTGACCCTTCACTTGCTACACTGATAAATAGCGATTGACCGCCTTTAGGATTTTTAGTGTATTTTATAATATTATTTTTTAATTCTTCATCACTCCACCAACTGTTTGGGCTTATAGCTATATAGTTATTAAATAACTCAGGCTGATTAACTAAAGTATAAAGCGCTAAAGTACCTGCATTAGAGTGGCCAATTAAGGTGTTGTAGCCGTTAGTTGAGTAATTACTGTTTATGTAAGGCATGAGTTCATCAGACACAAACTTTAAAAACTTGTCTGTTTGCCCAGCATCAGGCCATTTATTTTTTACAAAGGTTTGAAACTCAGTTTTAGGCTCACCATCTACTTTAGGTAAGTAATCGCGAACACGGTTAGTTGTATCAATACCAACGAGCATTGCGTTAGGTATCTGCTCGTAATCAACAAGGGATTTAATAACACCAGACGCCGTATGAAAGTGCTCAACACCATCAAGTAAATAAATAACATAAAGCGGCTGATCGTCTTTTACAGTGTCAGGTATGAAAATTTTAATGGGTCTGTCTTCGTTAAGTATTTTTGATTGTAGAATGACTTTTTTACCAACGGTTATGTCGGTTGTATTGGTTTTTGCGTGGCTTAAAAATGGTGTACTAAAAGTAAGTATTAATACAAGCGATAGTAAGAGCTTCATAAATATCCTTATTTACTAATGTATTGCTTAATAATTGCACGGCTTTAAGTTTGAGTAAATACTTATATTTTGAGGCAGGTGTTAGACTTAAGTAATTCAAAGCTGCGCTTTTTACGCGCGCAAGCTTGGCGTATATGATAAATATTAAACTACGAGTTTAGCTTTTCCTTTAGGCCTAAGGCTTGCTAACGGGATGAGCGAAGCTCGCAATAATTGCCTTTAAACTCTTATCTATAAAAGCTTAAAAAACCTGCTTGCTTAATTATCCGTCTAAGCGTAAAATGCGCGCTCATTTCGGCTTTTAAACTATTAATTCCTTGCCTTAAACCGACCGGCCGAAACGGTAGAAGGCTCTATTAACCGTAAGGAATATCCATGCGTCATTACGAAATCGTATTCATGGTTCACCCTGATCAGAGTGAGCAAGTAACTGGTATGATCGAACGTTATACTGGTTCTATCACTGAAGCTGGTGGTACTATCCACCGTCTTGAAGACTGGGGCCGCCGTCAACTGGCTTACCCAATCAACAAGCTTCATAAAGCTCATTATGTTCTTATGAACGTTGAAGCACCTACTGAAGTAATCAGCGAGCTAGAAACTACTTTCCGCTACAACGATGCAGTGCTTCGTAACTTAGTTATGCGTACTAAAAATGCTGTAACTGAAGCGTCTCCTCTTGCAAGAGAAGAGAAGAAAGAAGCACCAGCTGCTTAATTGTTTTGAGTCCTAGCATGGCATGTAGTCAGCAGTTATTATAATGGTTAGCCCATATATGAATCAGCTGGTTATATCTGGGGTAGTTTGTAAAACTCCCAAGTTTAGCCAAAGCCCTGCTGGCATCCCGCATTGTATTTTTGTTGTAGAACATAAATCGATGCAAACCGAAGCAGACCTTAACCGTAATAGTTATGTGAGGCTTCAGGTAGTTGCCAGTGGAAAGCAAATGCAACAACAGACTCAACATTTGCACGTTGGGCAGGCATTGCAAGTGAGTGGTTTTTTAAATCGCCACGAAGGTCGTAACGGCCTTAGCCAATTGGTTTTGCATGCTCAGCATATAGAAAGAATTATTTGAGGAATTAATCTCATGGCACGTTATTTCAGACGTCGTAAGTTCTGCCGCTTTAAAGCGGAAGGCGTACAACAAATCGATTACAAAGATCTAGCTACTCTTAGAAACTATGTTACAGAAAGTGGCAAAATCGTACCTAGCCGTATCACAGGTACTAGCGCTAAATACCAGCGCCAGCTAGCAACTGCTATTAAGCGTGCTCGCTACTTAGCCCTTCTTCCATACACTGACTTACATAAGTAAGCAGCGGATTAACAGTTTTTAAAAGGTGTAGAAACATGCAAGTTATTCTACTAGATAAGATCGCTAACCTAGGTAGCCTAGGTGAACAGGTTGTAGTTAAATCTGGTTTCGCACGTAACTTCCTTTTCCCGCAAGGTAAGGCAGTTCCTGCGACTAAAGCTAACATTGAAACGTTTGACGCTCGTCGTGCAGAACTTGAAGCGAAAATCGCTGAACAGTTAGTTGCTGCACAAGCACGCGCTGAAAAACTAGAAGCATTAGCAGAAGTTACATTAGTATCTAAAGCTGGTGACGAAGGTAAGTTATTCGGTTCAATCGGTACTCGTGACATCGCTGACGCTATCTCAGCTGTTGGTGTTGAAGTTGCTAAGTCAGAAGTTCGTTTGCCTCTAGGTACTATCCGTGAGACTGGTGAATTTGACGTATCAATTTCAGTTCACTCAGACGTAACGGCTACTATCAAAGTAATCGTAATCGCTGAAGCTTAATTTTTAATTAAGCTAAAAAAGCCGTGCTATTAGCACGGCTTTTTTGTGCCTATAATTTGGCTAACTTCATTAGTTGAGGGCACAATTTAATACAACCTCGCATAAGCCCCTTTTTTATTCAATTATTTTTTCATTCCTTTTAAACCTTTTCGAACTGTCATTACGTCTAACTTATCAATACACTTAAGTAGCAACTCAACAATAATAATTAAAAGGCGGCATCACGGATGTTACACGTTAAACCCGAACCAACGCCTTTGTGCGAAGCTGCACTCATTGAGCGAGTTAAATCGGGTGATCAAGGCGCATACACAACGCTTTATGAGTTACATATAAAACGAGTATACGGTTTATGTTTACGTTTATTAGCAGACCAAGCACACGCCGAAGACGCCGCCCAGGAGGTATTTGTACAGGTATGGCATAAAATAGCATTGTTTGATGGGCGTTCGCAGTTCTCTACTTGGCTATATAGTGTTGCCAGTAATGTAGCGATAAGTTACCTGCGCAAGCAAAAAAACTGGTTACAAAAAGTAGTAAGTATTGAACACAGCGGTATGGATGAGCAATCAGCTAACGACTGCAAAGGCTTAAATGGCCTCGATAAGTTAATAGTAAGGCTTCCTGAGCGCGCACGTATGGTATTTATATTATTTGCTATTGAAGGTTACAGGCACGAGGAAATCGCGGAGCAATTAGGTCTGGCTGTTGGTTCAAGTAAGTCACAATATCATCGTGCTAGGCAGTTATTACAAGAGTGGTATGAAAATGAGTAAACCAAACTTTAACGACTACTTAAATAAGTCATTAAACACGCTTGATAAAGAAATTACGCCACAAAAAGATTTATGGGCGGGGATTGAGCGAGCAATTGTTAATAATAAGCAGAACCCAAACAGCACTATTATTTGGCCAAAACTAACGGCAATAGCAGCGTGTACTGTGGCTGCTTTAATTGCTGTTAATATATTTGTTATAGCACCTGAACCACAGCCCGTAGTGGCTATAAGTGATTACTTTTCGGCTCAAAAAAATAGTTTGTTAGTTGAATACGAAAATAAAGAAGCATTAACCACTAACTGGCAAACGCAACTACAAGAACTTGAAGAAGCTGAGCAAGCAATAAAGCAAGCTCTTGAAAACGAACCAAAAAACCAAGCGCTACTGACAATGTTAGCGCAAATATATCAACAACAACTTGATTTAATTAACAAGGTGCACGCGCCACGTTGGCAGCACATTTAGGAGTACGATATGAAAGCGATTTTATTAGGACTGAGCTTATTTCCACTGGCGGCATTTGCGGGTGAAAAAATAGATAAGCAAATAGACGTACCAAGTGGCGGCACTATTTTTATTGAAAACCAACGCGGTGATATACATATTACAGGCTGGGATAAAAACGAATTTAAAGTATCTGGCGAGCTTGATGATAAAGCACAGGGTTATGAGCTTAAAACAAGTGGTGATAAAACCCAGTTTATTGTAAAAATGCCCCGTAAATCAAATTGGGGCAATAGTGGTGACGGCTCAAACCTAACTATATTTATGCCTAAAAGCAGTAGTTTAGAGTTTGCTGGCGTTAATGTATCGGTGACTGCAAAGGAGCTTAAAAACGGCGCTGAAGTTGATGTGGTTAACGGCGAAATTATGGTAGATGATATTGCCGGTAATATTAAATTGACCACAGTTAATGGCGACGTAAATGCACAAAATTTAAGTGGTAATATTCAATTTGAAACCGTAAACGGCGAAATTAACGATAGGCAATCAAGTGGTGAACTGCGTTTTAGCGCTGTTAATGGTGATATTAAATCAACTTCCAGTGCTAATGATGTGCGCCTTGAAAATGTAAATGGCGACATAGAATTTTCGCTATCGGCTATTAAAAACTTACGTATTAACACGGTGAATGGCGAAGCCGAAGTACACATTAAAGAGCTTTTAAAAGGTGGTGATGTACGTTTTGAATCGGTAAGTGGCGATGGCGATTTTTACTTTCCTGACAGCGTATCTGCAAATTTTGAAATTAAAGCCCATGCTAATGGCAAAATCATTAATAAAGTTACTAGTGACAAAGTCAGTAAAGCTAAATATGGCCCAGCTAGTGATTTAGAGTTTAGTATCAATGGCGGTAATGCTAATGTTGAAATGGATACCATTAGTGGGCGCATAGAGCTTCGTATTAAATAACGCTCTTACCTTTACGATTACAAAAAGCAGGAAAAGATTTCCTGCTTTTCTATTTGCACAGCTCCTTCAAGTCGATAGAATAGAGCCATTCAATTTTACTACTGTGAAGTTATGGCCAAACCAGATAAGCAAGTCGATACTCTTAAAGTTCCTCCCCATTCAATAGAAGCTGAACAATCTGTTTTAGGTGGCTTAATGCTTGATAACCAAGCTTTTGACCGCGTAGCTGAACTTGTTGTATCACAGGATTTTTATACCCGCACGCACAAGTTAATTTTTGAAGCGATGACGGCACTTGCTGAGATTGGCGATCCAATAGATTTAATCACTATTTCTGAAAGTTTAGAAAAAAATAATAAACTTGCAGGAATTGGTGGTTTTGCTTATTTAGCTGAAATAGCTAAAAACACGCCAAGCGCTGCTAACATTGACGCTTACGCAAGTATTGTACGCGAACGCGCTGTTGTACGTGAAATGATTGGCGTAGCGAACGAAATTGCAGAAGCGGGTTTTAATACTGAAGGACGTACTAGTCACGATTTACTTGATTTTGCCGAAAGCAAAGTGTTTAAAATTGCTGAGCAACGAACAAAAAGTAATGAAGGTCCGCAGAGCATTCATAGCATCCTTGAAAAAACTGTTGATAAAATAGAAGAGCTTTATCAATCGCCACAAGATGGTGTAACAGGTGTAAGTACAGGTTATGCCGATCTTGATAAAATGACGACGGGCTTACAGCCATCCGATTTAATTATTGTTGCAGCACGTCCATCAATGGGTAAAACCACCTTTGCGATGAACCTTGCAGAACATGCTGCAATGACTCAAGACAAACCAGTATTAATTTACTCTCTAGAGATGCCTTCAGAACAAATTATGATGAGGATGCTAGCGTCTCTTGGTCGCATTAACCAAACTAAGGTGCGTACTGGCCAGTTAGATGATGACGATTGGGCACGACTTTCATCAACTATGGGTTTGTTGATGGAAAAAGGCAAAATGTACGTTGATGATGCGTCAGGCTTAACACCTACCGATGTGCGCTCACGTGCAAGGCGTATAGCCCGCGACCATGGCGGTATTAGCATGATCATGGTCGATTACTTACAGTTAATGCGTGTACCAAGCCTTGCCGATAACCGAACGCTCGAAATTGCCGAAATCTCGCGTTCACTTAAAGCATTAGCAAAAGAGCTAAAATGTCCGGTTGTTGCGCTTTCACAGCTTAACCGTACGCTAGAGCAACGTGCCGATAAACGCCCAATTAACTCAGATTTACGTGAGTCAGGGTCGATAGAGCAGGATGCCGATTTAATTATGTTTATTTACCGTGATGAAGTGTACAACGAAGACAGTACCGATAAAGGTATTGCCGAAATTATTATAGGTAAACAACGTAACGGCCCAATTGGTAAAGTGCGTTTAACATTCCAAGGTCAATTTTCTCGCTTTGATAATTACGCGGGACCAGCGGTAGATGACGATTACTAATGCGCTTAGCCACTGCTGAAATTAATTTAGCTGCACTTGCGCATAATTTAGCGCAAATTAAGTGTTTTGCACCTAATAGCAAAGTAATGGCGGTGCTAAAAGCAAATGCTTACGGACATGGTTTAGTAACGATTGCGCAGCATTTAAATGATGCTGACGCATTTGCTGTGGCGCGGATAGATGAAGCGTTAGCTCTGCGAGCGGGGGGCCTAACAAAGCCAATAGTTTTACTCGAAGGCTTCTTTAATAAAGCCGACATACCTATTTTACTTGCTAATAATTTTCAAACTATTATTCACGATGAGTACCAATTAGCCGCGCTTGAAAAAGCAAAGCTTGATGCGCCAATAACATGCTGGTTAAAAGTAAATACAGGTATGCATCGACTAGGTATTGCGCCAGAGCAGTTTGAAGAATTTTATAGCCGTTTACAAAAAACACCTAACGCTAAAAACACTGTTAATCTGATGACCCATTTTTCGTGTGCTGATGATGTTGATAATGCTAAAACGGTTCAACAAATTACGTTATTTGATAACTTAGTGAATGGTATTGACCAAGCGCATTGTTTATCAAATTCAGCGGGTATTATCGCGTGGCCAAATGGTCATGGTGATTGGGTACGCCCTGGTCTAATGCTATATGGCGTATCGCCTATGGCAAATAGTATTGGGCAACAACATAAATTAAAACCAGTTATGCGCTTAACTACGCGCGTAATTGCAGTACGAAATGTGCCTGCTAATGAGGCGGTCGGGTATGGCGGTCGTTGGAAAAGCGATAAACCAACCAAGTTAGCTGTTGTGGCTATGGGTTATGGCGATGGTTATCCTCGGCACGCTAAAGAGGGGACCCCCGTTATAATTGGCAAGCAGCGTTATGGTATTGTCGGTAGTGTAGCTATGGATATGATTAGTGTAGATATAGGCACTAATGAACATAATATTAAAGTTGGCGATAGGGTTACTATGTGGGGCCCTGAGCTACCAGTTGAAGAAATAGCACTATGCGCTGATACTATCCCTTACGAGCTATTATGTAATATTACACCGCGCGTAAGTTATGAGTATCAGCGTTAATACAGCTATAAAGCTTGTATTTACTCTTTTATAAAGTAAATATCGCTAAAGCCCATGCGGGCAAATTCTTGGTCGCGAAAGTTACGAACAGAGGCCGACCCTTTTGAGGTCATTTCTATTTGTTGTACCATGCTTAAGTAATTAGTTAGGTCAATACCTTCAGCAGCAGCAATTGCTTGATACATGTCGTGGTATTTATCTTTAGCGAAATTAATCTCGCGTGGTTGGTTTTTAAATGTATAAGTGATTCTGCGTGCCATATTTAGCTCATTTCGATTGAGTGTTACGGTGATTTTACACTGTATTGAACTGGCATTGAACGATTTTTTGAAATCAAATAATTAATATAAAGAGTTTAAAATGAAATTATCAGTAGAGATCAGTAAATACCCATTGCACCAAGATTACATCCCGTTTATTCAGGGCTTTATTGACCGATTAAATGAATACGATGACTTAAAAGTGATTACAAATACACTATCAACCCAAATTTTTGGTGATTATGATTTAGTAATGCAGGTGTTAAATACCGAAATTAAACGTTCATATGAAGAGTTTGGTAAAGCTATTTTTGTGTGTAAGTTTCTCTCTGGCGACTTATCGCCTGAATAGCCTATAATACCAACCTGCATAAATATTTGATCAATTTAACGAATTAAATTGCACTATAACGTCGTTAAAATTTTTTTATTTAGAACAGCTAGATACAAAAATTTTTGCCTAGTTCTAGCGTAATCTTCTTAACGTTAAATAGGCCCCGTATATAAGCAGATTGGTATAACAATCGGCACAACTAAACGGTAACTGCATAATATGGACTTTTTAACACAAACCTTAAGTGGTTTTACAGCAATGTCGCATTGGGAATACATTGCGGTAGGGTTGTCGATGGCGTACTTATTATTGGCAATAAAAGAAAGCTTATGGTGTTGGCCAGCAGCATTTTTTAGCACGCTCATTTATACAATAATGTACTGGAATGGCGCATTGCTCATGGAGTCGTTACTTAATTTTTATTATATGTATATGGCTGTATTTGGGTGGGTTGTATGGCGAAAAGGCAAAGCTGAAAATCTAAATATTACCTCGTGGTCGATAAACCGTCATGCTGTTTTAATTAGTTTAACAACCGTAGCTGCAATAGCTATTGGTTACGTTATGCAAAACTATACTCATGCTGATTTTGCTTATCTTGATAGCTTTACAACATGCTTTGCAGTAGTAACTACTTACTTAGTTGCTAAAAAAGTCCTCGAAAACTGGCTGTACTGGATTGTTATAGATGCAGCTTCTATGTATTTATATTACGAAAAAGGTTATTACCCAACGCTAGCACTCTTTATATTTTATACCATTATGGCAGCGTGGGGCTTTAAAACCTGGTACGAAGAGTATGAGCAAAGCCAAGCTAAGCCATTAGCACAGCTTTAATTAATGATTGATTATCATGAGTTAGTAAAAATATGTAGTGCGTTTATAGAGCCTACAAGCATTGTTTCAAGCGAGCGATTACTTAATGGCTTTAGTAACGATAATTTTTTAATACGTACTAAGCAACAAGGGTATTTATTAAAATGTTATAAAAGCCACTGGCCAAATATCGGCCTTGAAGCACAGCGTTTTTTAAGTGACCTTAATATATGTCCAGCGCCTATTTGGCTTGATAAAGAAAACGGCCGTGCGGTATTTAATTATATCGAAGGCAAAAGCGCGCAATCGGACATAACGCTTAGCTTTATTAATAAACTTGCTCAAGTGCACAATTACACAGTGTCCACCGCGCCAATGGATATAGCTAAAGAGCTGCATTTTTATCAAAGCACCGGCGTATATACGCAATATAAACCTCAAATAGAGCAGGCACTCAAAGCCGTTGCAGCCATGCAATTTGATGAAGGTTTTTGTCATAATGATTTGGTAAAAGATAACATTATTGTCAATGCTTCGGGCATGTATTTAATTGATTTTGAGTACGCGCAAACTAACGATGTATATTTTGATTTAGCGGCGCTTGCAGTGAGCTTTAATCTTAATGAGAGCAGTGAAAGTACATTGTTAAACAACTATAAAAATAGCGTTGATAAAACAAGCACGTTTTACCCATCAATAGATAAGCTAAATTACTATAAGCTGTTTTTTTTGGTGTTATGTATTGCTTGGTATGAGGAGCGCAGCATAACTAGTAAATCTATAATGTTACGTGCGCAGCTAAATAAACTTGTTACTAATACTTTTTTATAAAAGTTACAAACCACCAAAGCGTTCAGCGAGCTCTTTGTACTTTGTTACTTCTGCGGCATCAAATTGTGGCTCGCCGTTTTCGTCTTCTGACTTAGCTATTAGTAAACTCTCGCGAGCAAGACGCTTAACACGCTCAACTTTTACACCTAAAAATTCAGCGGTTTGCTCAGTAGACATTAAACTCATTATTATTTCCTCGTATTAAACTAATCCTCACAGCGACAATCATAATTTTAATGTTACTAAACCGTTACTGTTTCTTATCTAATAAGAATAAATAGCCTGTTTTTAAGCCTTTGTGAAGTGTTTTATTTAAAACAGCTTAATTAATAAGCATATAAGCTGATCTTACT
The DNA here is from genome assembly GCF_000498015.1 of Pseudoalteromonas sp. TAE79. Taxonomy (NCBI): domain Bacteria; kingdom Pseudomonadati; phylum Pseudomonadota; class Gammaproteobacteria; order Alteromonadales; family Pseudoalteromonadaceae; genus Pseudoalteromonas; species Pseudoalteromonas sp. TAE79. The sequence continues at coordinate 16,499 of NZ_AUTL01000136.1, read as the reverse complement.
GGTATTTATTTAAAGATCTCTTTATCATTGCCAGTGCTAAAGCACTGATATCGCGAGTTGGTGTGGCGGCAACAAATGTGCTCTCGTGGTGAAATGGATATCACGTGGCCCTCCGGAGGCTGAGTTGTAGGTTCGATCCCTACCGAGAGCGCCATTTGCTTTTATATGTATCAATTATCCTCTTTATATTACCTAGCTTCTTATTAATTACTCTTATATTTAAAAGTGCATTTACTGCAAAAACTTTGAAAGTTAATTTTAAAAAACAGCTTTCTAGTTATTTATACAATGCAAAATTAGCATCCAAAAATCATGTTGTAATTATTTACATATAAGATTTAGTGATAAATGAGGAAGACCGATTCAATGTTAAATAGTCAATTAGAGATACTAGCTCAAGGACACGCTTATCTTGAAGGTGTAACTAAAGAGGACTATTCCCAAGTCATTACTCCTAACTTTATTAGCTCGGCAGGATCTCATATGCGACATATTATCGATCATTATCAATCTTTAATGACCGGCTTTAGCACGCAAAAAGTAGATTATGATTGCCGCTTAAGAGGAGGAGATATTGAAAACTCTCCAACTGCTGCAATAAAAAAAATTGCCGAAATAACAACGTGGGTTGAGCAGCTAAGTCCAGATGATTTTAATAAACCGTTATCACTTTCAAGTGAAGTTTCGATTAAAAGCAAAAATGTACAAACAGTAACAACATCACTTGCGCGAGAGCTTATTTTTGTAGGCAGTCACGCTGTGCACCATTACGCGATGATTTCACAAATTTCTTTTGCTCAAAAGTCGCAGCTCGATCAAAGCTTTGGTTTAGCACCAAGTACAGCTACCTTTTTAAGAGAAAATAGCCAGCCAGCACAACCAAAATCGATGCAAAATTAAAATGTGCACGTTAAGTTACTTTTTAACTGATGATGGCTACGAGCTATTTTTAAATCGCGATGAGCAAAAAACACGAGAAACGGCAATCGCTCCAAGTAAGCACCAGGGTAATGCAATTTTCCCCATTGATCCGCAAGGAGGAGGTACTTGGCTTGGTGTATCGCATTTTGGGCAAACACTCGCATTATTAAACGATTACCAAAGTGTATTTGATATAACTGCGGTAAAGCATAGTAGAGGTCTGTTAATCCCTCATTTACTGAGCAATAAAGCCCCTGCATTGTACCAATTACAAAACATGGATTTATCGGGCTACGCGCCTTTTAAGTTGTGTATTTTTCCGGATGGGCTATCGATAAATAACAATAACGTGGTTTTTGTTAGGTGGGATGCAAAGCAGTTAATCCACTGCCAAGTTGAACCACTTGCTACGTCATCAGGTGTTGAGCTTGAAACGGTGACACAAAAGCGTAAACAACAATTTAAGCAACTTATTGATTTTAGGCATCCTGAAAGTGAGCAGTTTTTAGCATTTCATTACAGCAAAGCCGAGCAAGGCCAATATGGTGTAAATATGCAAAGAGAAGACGCAATGACAGTCAGTATTAGTCATATTAAAGTTGGTAAGACTATACGTTTTAATTATTTTGATAAGCAGTCTCAGCTCATTAGCAGCATTAGTTGTTTAAAAGTGGCTGCAGCTTAACTAAATATTTTTATAGCTATAACTATTACATAATTAAAAACAAAAAAGTCGATGTCATTAATTACATCGACTTTTTTGTTAACTGTATTTTACCTGCTGTATTAATACAGCGATAAAAATTATAAGTGATTTATATAACCATCTTTTTTATCGCCAAGATAGAGCTTAAGTAGCTTTTCAGGCGCGCTTGGTAGGTGCACACTTAAAAGTAATCCTGGGGTGTGATTAAAGTTGCTATCAATGCCCATACAATGAAATTGAGCGCCTAGCTTATGATATTGCTTTAATAAAATCGGTATGTCTTTTTTATCTTCTTCTATTCCCATAACCAATGTTGATACATGATCTATGTTTAACGTGTGATCATTAATGAAGTCTTCAAACTCTGGATGAATTTTATTATTAAAAGGCGTATTGGCGCTAACACCTTGTTTATTATTAACCATAGCATGGTCAATAATTGCGACAGAACGAGGGTCGTAAAGCTTACTTAATGAAACCGTGCCATATAAAGTCCTATAACGTGGGTTTTGCGCCATAAACGCACCAATCCCTTTAAATAGCAGTAATAAGCCATGGTAACTGCCTTGATGTTTTTGAACTATAAACGAGCGACCCATTTCCAAGCACGGCTGTTGTTGATTAATAAAAGAGGGTTCAAAATTAAACATTTGCGATAAATAAAGGGCGCTCACGTCGCTATTTTTTTGTAATAAATCGGTTTGTCCAATTCTATAAGCACCAATAATTTCTTCATTTTTATGATCAAAAATAAACAAATGCATGTAAGTCGCATCAAACTTATCTGTGTCGCATGGCTCGCCACTTCCTTCGTTTAATGTACGAAAGGTTATTTCTCTGAGGCGTGTTATTTCAGCAACACAATTAGGTATTTGATCTTGATAACCGTAATAAACGGAGTAACTTTTAAAGTCTAATAAGTGCTGCTCGCTTGGTAAGCTAGCAAGTTCACTCGTCATGTTTGTTTTATCGACATCCTGCATAATCGCTTTTAGTTGCATTGATTGGGCATCGTCTTGCCAAGGTGTTACAAAGCGTTCATCGTTTAAATAGCAAAGCAGGCGCGCAATATCGTTAATGTCGTCAGTTTTCTCAAACTTATTTAATAACTTGGGTGTAAGTAAATTACCAGCACCTAAATTAATGGACCTTTTTTGAATTTTAAGTAATTCACGTATTAGCATTAATAATCTAAATCGGTAGTAAACACGCCCCAAGTTATAAAAGGTTGAGCTATTCTGACCGCTAATAAATACAGGCAATAAAGGAGCTTGTGTTTTTAAAGCTAGTTGAGCGGTTAAGCGATTCCATTGCCCGTCAGTTACACGTTGTTTTTCTGATTGAAAAAATGACACTCTTCCCGCAGGAAAAACCACAAGTAAGCCATCATTTTAACATGACTAAAACACTGTTTTATTGAGCTGGTATTAATGGCTGCTTTTGGTTTTAGTGGGTTAGCAAAAATAAAATAGTCTTTAATTTCTTTAAATATTTTTAAACCCACGTTAGCCATTACTTTTGTATCGCTACGATAATGGGTGAGTAAATTTGCAATAATTACGCCCTCAATCATGCCATAAGGGTGATTACATACCACTATGCAAGGACCATGCTTTGGTATTTTGTTAATAACATCTTGTGCACCAAGCACATTAATACCTAATACATTTAACAGCTTTTCACTAAACTCTTGTTTATCTAAACCCGATAAATTATTACAGAGGTATATATCACGTAGCTTATTGATGCCCAATAGGCTATCGAGCAGCGGAGCGGCTATTTTTAGTATATGACCCAAAGGCGAGGCTGTGTTTATTGCAGCCACACTTAGGTTTGATACGGGGTGGTTTAATTTTGTCATATACGTTGATGCTCTTAAATTTTTATAGCTGTTGTGTATATTTAGACCGAGAAAAAACCACATTATGTTCAAATTAGGTTAATTAAGTTTGTTTAAAAGCGTAAAAATAATACTCAAATAGTCTTTTAAGTGCTAAATGGTTGTAGGTTATTAAGAAAATAGAAGAGGGTTTTAATTATCCATAAAATAAGGTTACCCACTACAGCTAATAAGAGTGATACAGCAAGTAATCTTTTGTAGTTATATATCACTACTTACAACTCAAAAACTAGACTTTTAAGCTTAATTAATGCTATTTAAGGTACATCTACTTTAAATGTAAAAAATCTCACCTTTATGCTAATTACTTTGCCTGTGTCTGAGCTCACCCCTGGTATGTACGTTGATAGCGTTACTAAGCAACACGAGGGGATCAATAGCATAAAAATTAAGACCAGTGGCTTGGTGCGCGACAAATCTATTATTAAGCGTTTAGTGTCTGAAGGGGTGCTCGAGCTGCTTATAGATTTTACTAAAGGTGATGCGCCAGTTCCTGCCAAATATAAGCCCCAAAGCGCACCTAAAACATCTAATAGCCAAAAAAAAGTAGAAAAAACACCTATAGCTATTTCTATCGAACAGGAGTTTGCTAAAGCGACTGTAAATTACGATCAGCATGGCCGAAAGTTACAATCATTATATGGCGATTTAACATCTGGCCTGAGTGTTAATATAAAAGTGCTTGATGAAATTGCCAGCGAGATAGTCAGCTCAGTCTTTCGTAATGCCAACGCCATGACTATTCTTACTCGTATAAAAGATAAACACAGCTATAACTGGCGGCATATGATCAACTGCGCCATTTTTACCGCTGTATTTGCTAAATACTTAGGGTACAAAATGGCTGTTGTGCAAGAGCTTGCCATGGGCGCGTTACTTCATGATTTAGGCCAAGCTAAATTACCGCAGGGTATATTTTCAAAGCCAACTAAGGTTACTAATAATGAGCTCTTAGCGATTAAAAAGCATGTAGCGCAAGGTTTGGGTTTAGTTAAAGGCGAGAAGGGTATAACACCCCTTATGCTTGATATGATAGTGAATCATCATGAGCGCTTAGATGGCTCTGGTTATCCGCGAGGCCTACAGGCAGAGAAGTTAAGTCGTCCAGCGCGTATAATGGCAATTGTAGATGTGTACGATGCAATGACTGCCGATAGAATGCATCAAGATGGTGATGAACCAATCAACGCATTGCGGTACTTATTAGCCAATAAGCAATTGTTTGATGGTGAGTTAGTACAGCGTTTTATAAAGTGTTTAGGGGTTCATCCGGTAGGAACTATTGTAAAATTAACGAATGAACGTTTAGCCTTAGTGCTTGAAAGGAACGTATTAAATCCTATTAAACCTAAAATTAAGCTATTTTATAATGCTAAGCACAATCATCATGTTACACCGAAAGACATCGATTTAAGTGAGCACACCCAAGAGCTTAAAATACTATCAAGTGTTAAGCCCTTAGATTATCAGATTAATTTGTCTCGCCTGCTAAAAGAGCATTTGTTGAATTAGTTTTTCTACATTGTCTTTTTTTACTTTGCTTAGCCGAAATAAACGCCCCTAAAAAGCAACTCCCCATTAATGTTAACCATAACAAAGTGCCTAGCTCTACGTGCAATGCAAAACAACACAGCGCTAAAGATATTAACGCATTTAACATTGCTCCTAGCCAATAATGAGTTACTGGGTTATTACATTGTCCAGCTTGAGTACATGCACAGTAATTTGCTTTGTAAAAGCAAAATACACTCGTCCCACAAAACATTAGCCCCGCAATAATAAGTGAAATGATCACAGCGTTACTTCCTTAGTGATTTTATAAAGAGTGTAATTTGCTCTACACCCCAAGTCAATCTAAATGATAATCAGTTACATTTAGAGTGTTTACTCTAATACCACACTTCTCATCCGATGAGTTTTAAATAGTTGTTAAGATGTCGTTAAAAAACATGTTTTTTACCGTTTTTTGACGCATTCATAGGGTTTTTTACAAAAAATTAAGGTAGTGTAACTACGCTTTAAATCCTAATAACAACACACATAGTACCCAAACAGTCAGTTTGGTTAAGGACTCAACAATGAAATTTTCTAAAACTTTTATTGCAGCTTCGCTTGCATTTGTTTCGGCTGATAGTTTTGCAGCCGCGTTTCAATTATCAGAGCAAAATGCATCGGGTTTAGGCCGTGCATACGCTGGTGAGGCTTCTATCGCAGACGACGCGTCTGTAGTTGCACGTAACCCAGCACTAATGACTTTATTTAAAGACAAGCAACTAAGTGTTGCAGCTATTGGCGTAATCCCAGATGTAAGCTTAGAAGGTGAAGGCGCGCCAACTGGTATTGATCAATCTTCATTAGATGACGATAGCATTGCCCCAAGTGCAGTGGTACCAGCAGCTTACTTTACTATGCCTTACAGCGATAAAATCTCACTTGGTTTTGGTGCATTTTCTAACTTTGGTTTATCAACAGACTTTGATGATGACTATGCAGCAGGACAGATTGCAGGTAAAACAGAAATATTTACTGTTAACTTAAATGCAAGCGTTGCTTATAAAGTTACTGAAAAGTTTAGCTATGGTATTGGCTTGAATGTGGTTTATGCAGAGGCCGAGATTGTTCGACATTTAGGTGAGACTCCATTACCTTACCCGGCCCAAACTGAAGTTGTAAATCTTGAAGGTGATGACACTGGATACGCTTTAAATGTTGGCCTAATGTATCAACTTGATGAAAATAGCCGTTTTGGTTTTAATTATCGTACAGAAACAGATATAACATTTGAAGGAACTTATTCAAGCGCTGCACGTGGTATCGCTGAGCGCTCAGGTTCTGTTGATATTACTCTACCCGCTATCGCTGAATTTTCTGGTTCACATCAGTTAGATGAAAAGTTAGGTTTACACTACAGCGTACTATGGACTGGATGGAGTAGCTTTGACAAATTAGAAGCTGAAGTTGGTTTACCACCAGAGCAAGGTTTTGAAAAAACAGAAGACTTCTCTGACTCTTTCCGTTACTCAGTAGGTACTGATTACCAGTTAAATGAAGACATACTACTTCGTGCTGGTGTAGCATTTGATGAATCTCCAGTTTCACAAGATCACCTATCGATCTCTATCCCAGATACAGATCGTTTTTGGTTCTCATTTGGCGGTAACTACGCAATTGACCAGCAATCAAATGTTGATTTAGGTGTAAGTATTATTCGCGGTAAAACTCAGAACTTTGAAGAAGATGGATTTGAGTTTGAGTCAGAAGGTAATGCAGTACTTATTGGCGCTCAGTACAACTACAAGTTTTAATGTAGAAGTGTCTTGTAGTTAATCACAGGGCACAAAAAAGCCGCTCACTTCAATAAGTGAGCGGCTTTTTTAATGCCTATTAAATAGTGTTAATAGGAATTTTACGAAAGCTTATAAACTTTCTATTTTAGTTTTTTGCTCAAGTAGCTTAGCTTTAGCATCGCTAAACTCAGCTAGTTTTGCATTTTCTTTAGCAAGTACGGCTTCAGGCGCATTATTAACAAACTTTTCGTTAGCGAGTTTGTTTTGCACTTGTGCTAGGCCTTTTTCTGCTTTTTCGAGTTGCTTATTAATACGTGAAAGTTCGGCTTCCACATCAATTAAGCCTGCCATTGGGATCATGATCTCAAGGTTGCCAACATAAGATGTTGCACATGCTGGTGCGTCATCTTTGTTTTCAAGCATTGTAAACTCTTCAATTTTTGCAAGGGACGCTAAAAATGATTTGTTTTCTTCAATGCGTCGCACGTCGTCGCTCGATGCATTTGCAAGTAAAACGCTAAGCGGTTTACTTGGGCTAATATCCATTTCACCACGAATATTACGAATAGCTAAAATGAATTGTTTAACCCACTCTAAGTCGTCCATTGCCTTAGCATCAACGCTTGACTCGTTATATACAGGGAACGGCTGAACCATAATGCTGGTGTTCTCTGTTTCAAGGCCTGCAAGTGGTGCAACACGTTGCCAAATAGTTTCAGTAATGTATGGCATCATTGGGTGCATTAAACGCAGTAAGCTTTCAAGTACCGTTATTAACGTATGGCGTGTACCACGTTGCTGTGCTTCATTGCCTTTAAACAATACTGGTTTAGTTAGCTCTAAATACCAATCACAAAATTGATTCCAAGTGAATTCGTAAAGCGTGTTAGCAGCTAGATCAAAACGGTAGTTATCTAAGTGCTCAGTGTAGGTTTTAACGGTAGCTTCGTATTGACCTAAAATCCAACGGTCAGCTAATGAGAACTCTTTATCAGCATCGTTTGCAAAACCACAATCGAGCTCTTCTGTGTTCATTAGCACGTAACGGCTTGCGTTCCATAATTTGTTGCAGAAGTTACGGTAACCTTCAAGGCGGTTCATATCCCAGTTAATATCACGACCGGTAGATGCCATTGCAGCAAGTGTAAAGCGAAGGGCGTCGGTGCCGTGTGCTTCAATACCGCCTGCAAAAACTTTACGCGTATCTTTTTCAATTTTAGCGGCAAGTTTTGGCTGCATCATGTTACCAGTACGCTTTTGTACTAGGTCTTCAAGTTCAATGCCGTCAATCATGTCTAGTGGGTCAAGTACGTTACCTTTTGACTTAGACATTTTATCGCCATTATCGTCACGTATTAAACCCGTTACATACACGGTTTTAAACGGAACTTGTGGTTTGCCATTTTCGTCTTTTACAAAGTGCAGCGTCATCATAATCATGCGCGCAACCCAGAAGAAAATAATATCAAAACCAGTTACCAGCACGTCAGACGGGTGGAAGGTTTTTAAATCATCGGTATTTACAGGCCAACCTTGTGTAGAGAAAGTCCAAAGCGCTGATGAGAACCATGTATCAAGTACGTCTTCGTCTTGGCTTAGCGTTACGTTATCTGCAATGTTGTTTTCACGGCGAACTTCGGCTTCGTCGCGACCAACAAATACGTTACCTTCATTGTCGTACCAAGCTGGAATGCGGTGACCCCACCAAAGCTGGCGTGAAATACACCAATCTTGTACGTCGTTCATCCACGAGAAGTACATGTTTTCGTATTGCTTAGGTACAAATTGAATATCGCCGTTTTTAACAGCGTCTTTTGCAGGTTCAGCAAGTGGTGCAACACGTACATACCATTGGTCGGTAAGTAGTGGCTCAATTACCACACCAGAGCGGTCGCCGTAAGGAACCGTTAAACCATGGTCTTCAATTTTTTCAAGTAAACCTAGTTCTTCAAATTCTGCCACAATTGCTTTACGCGCTGCAAAACGATCAAGGCCGTGCAAGCGCTCAGGTATTGGTGCATCAAACTCAAGCTCTTTACCGTCAAAGGTGTATGTTTCACCTTGGGTAAGAATAGCGGCGTCTTTATCGAAAATGTTGATCATAGGCATTTGATGACGCTTGCCCACTTCGTTATCGTTAAAGTCGTGCGCTGGGGTTATTTTTACACAGCCCGTGCCTTTATCTTTATCGGCGTGTTCGTCAGCAACAATTTTAATACGACGATTAACGATGGGTAATAAAATCTCTTTACCGATTAAATCTGTGTAGCGCTCATCATCAGGATTTACTGCAACACCTGAGTCACCCAACATGGTTTCAGGACGTGTTGTTGCTACTACTATGTAGTCTTTTCCGTCTTGTGTTGTAACGCCATCAGCCAGTGGGTAACGTAAGTTCCACATGTGGCCTTGCTTGTCTTTGTTTTCAACTTCAAGATCAGAAATAGCCGTGTGTAATTTTGGATCCCAGTTTACTAGGCGCTTGCCTCGGTAAATTAGGTTTTCTTTATGAAGGCGTACAAACACTTCTTTAACAGCTTCAGATAAACCATCATCCATGGTAAAGCGTTCACGATCCCAATCAACCGATGCGCCAAGGCGACGAAGTTGCTTAGTGATAGTGCCGCCAGATTCTTTTTTCCATTCCCAGATTTTATTAATAAAATCTTCGCGGCCTAAATCGTGGCGTGTTTTGCCTTCTTCGGCATGCAGTTTACGCTCAACCAACATTTGCGTTGCAATACCTGCGTGGTCAGTACCTACTTGCCATAATGTGTTGTTACCTTGCATACGTTTAAAACGCGTTAGGGTATCCATTATTGTATCTTGGAAGGCGTGGCCCATGTGTAAGCTACCAGTGACATTTGGCGGCGGGATCATAATTGAATATGGTACGCCTTGGCCAGATGGCTTAAAGTAGCCTTTTTGTTCCCAGTCTTGATATAGCGACTGTTCAATATCTTGCGGATTGTAGGTTTTATCCATTACACAGAACCTTAAATAAGTACTTAAATTAGTTGGTTAGTTTGCCTGATTGGCTAGCTATTAATATCTTGCGTGGTGAGATTGGCACCGAGTTGGCGTAGCTTTTTAAAACGCTCGCGGGCTGCTTGCTTAGCAGCTGGTTCTACGGGTACAAAATCAAAAACTTGGTTAAACCGACGAATGTAATCCGGTAACTGAGTAGCCAAGTTAATTAAAACTTTACGATTGCCAACAGGTGGCGTAATACCAATTTCTACCGGTGCGCCGCCTTTAGGGCCTTCACCTTGTAAATTATGTGGCACAAAACTATCTGGATCGAATGCCCAAATTATTTCATCAATGGCACAGGCTGCTTCATTATCGTTAACACAAATAAACACACGCTGCCCATTTCGATACTGATCGGCCGCAATTTGAGCAGCCAAAGCAAAATGATCGTCAGCCTTAGCTGTTAACTCATCTTGTTGCTTTAGAACGAAAAATTTAGCGTTCATGTTCATTGTATCGGGGTTTCCCATGACATTGAATGTATACCAAATTGATATACATAAATTAAGAGGCAGATTTTGCCATATAACGGGGTTTGCTTCAATTAATACACAAATAAATAAGGCGCCAAACGGCGCCTTATAAACAGATATTAATTTAAACTAAACGTTTAATCTTGAGCTGCTTCACTTACACCAGCTCTATTTAGTAAATACTGAGTAAGCATTGGAACAGGGCGACCCGTTGCGCCTTTTTTAGCGCCACTGCGCCACGCTGTACCAGCAACATCTAAATGCGCCCAATTATACTTTTTAGTAAATTTAGACAAGAAACATGCCGCAGTAATTGTTCCTGCAGAGCGTCCACCTAAGTTTGTAAAGTCAGCAAATGGGCTATCTAGTTGATCTTGATAGTCATCCCATAACGGTAACTGCCATGCACGGTCGCCACTTTGCTCTGACGCTTTTAACAAATCGTGTGCAAGTGGGTTATGGTTTGATAGCAAACCAGTTGCATGCGCGCCAAGGGCTACAATACAAGCGCCTGTCAGTGTTGCCACGTCAATAACAGTATCTGGGTTAAAGCGCTCAACGTACGTTAGTGCGTCGCACAATACTAAACGACCTTCAGCGTCGGTGTTTAACACTTCAACTGTTTGGCCCGACATTGTTGTTAAAATATCACCCGGGCGATATGCGTTTGAGCCAGGCATGTTTTCACAGCCAGCTAAAACACCAATAACGTTAATCGGCAATTGCATTTGTGCAAGTGCACGCATTGCACCAATAACACCAGCAGCGCCGCCCATGTCGTATTTCATCTCATCCATGCCTTCGCCTGGTTTTAATGAAATACCGCCTGAGTCAAACGTCAAGCCTTTACCAACAAGTACAATAGGGGCTTGGTCGTCAGCGGCGCCTTTGTAGTTAATAATCGACATAATTGATTCGTTATCACTACCGCGGCCAACAGCTAGGTATGAGTTCATACCTAGTTCTGCCATTTGCTTTTCGCCAATAATATCAACGGTGATATTGTCAAAATTAGTTGCCAGCTCTTGTGCTTGTTCCCCTAAGTACACTGGGTTACAAATATTTGGTGGCATATTAGCCACGTCTTTACACAGCTTACTACCTGCGGCAATGGCTAAACCATGCTCAATAGCACTTTCGCCAATCGTTAGTTCGCGTCGAGTTGGTACGTTAAACACCATTTTACGAAGTGGACGACGAGGGTCTACTTTTTTACTTTTTAATTGGTTAAACGTGTATAAGCAATCTTGTGTTGTTTCTACTGCTTGACGTACTTTCCAGTAAGTGTCGCGACCTTTAACGTGTTGCTCTGTTAAAAAGCAAACTGCTTCCATAGAGCCCGTTTCGTTTAAGGTATTAATAGTTTTAGAAATAATTTGTTTATATTGCTTATCATCAAGCTCACGCTCTTTGCCACAACCAACAAGCAATATGCGCTCGCTTAATACGTTTGGTACATGATGCAATAATAAAACTTGGCCTGGCTTACCTTCTAAATCGCCACGGCGAAGTAAATTAGAGATATAACCATCGCTAATTTTATCGAGTTGTTCACCAATGGGGGATAACCTACGTGGCTCGTAAACGCCAACCACAATACATGCGCTGCGCTGTTTTTCTGGGCTACCACTTTTTACGTTAAATTCCATTGTCACTCCTGATTTTGAGTCATTTAAGTTAGTAAGTTGGGGCTAAAAAAGTATTTTCTAGTCTTATCTACGTAACTTATGTAAGGATAATTCTTATTTTAGCTGATTTTGTTAGGGCCTGTTGACCTTTCAGGATTAAAATTTGTTCAATCTAGGGGCTATTTAATCGCGGCGCGAGGTGTGTAACTTAGTGGGCTAAGTAAAAACCGAGCAACAAAGAGTAAATTGCCCCTAGGCAGAACCCTTCGGGCAGCGCATGTTTGGCATTTATGCTGCGTTATCGCCTATTTATGGGGAATAACCACACTACATAGGCTCTGCCTTACCTAAATACCAAACGTACTGCTGCAAATTTAACCTCGAAAGATAAACAGGCCCTAGACTCTTACTGTGTAATTGAACTTTATATGCTTAAGGGCTACTAATGCAACATTATATCGTGCACTTAGGTAGGATAATTAATTTTGATGGCTTATAATAATAGCCTATTTGCCGGTATTAATTGGGTAAAATAGCTATTTAACTATTCAATTCTCACTATCGTAGTGAAATTCCATGTTTAACAGGGGCGAGCATTGCTAATTTTCCGTTATTTGACCGCTGAGGTTTTAAAATCGCAGGTCGCCGTATTTTTAACTTTGATGACAATATTTTTGTCACAAAAGTTAGTTGGTATTTTAGGTGATGCCTCTGAGGGCAGCATTCCTGCTAAATTAGTGCTATCGATGATTGCACTAAAACTTCCACAACTAGCCTCGCTAATACTTCCGCTGAGTATATTTTTAGGCATTATTTTAGCCTACAGCCGTATTTACGCCGATAGCGAAATGACCGTACTTAAAGCCTGTGGCGTAAGTGAATGGTATGTTGTGCGCGTAACACTTATATCAAGTGTAGGGCTTGCTATATTAGCCGCAGCACTGACTATGTATATAGCGCCGTGGGCAAGCGAGCAAGAGTATCAATTAAAAGAACAAGCCAAAGCCGATGCGGGGCTATCCGCACTCAGAGCTGGGCGGTTCCAAGAAACCGGTAACGAAAAAGCCGTGGTGTTTATTCATAATATTGAAAAGGGTGGCAAAGAGCTCAATAAGGTATTTGTTGCACAGTTACCCGATAGCGAAAAAGGCAACCTAGCGCGCTTAGTATATGCAGAGCAAGGTGTTGTGGTTGAAGCAGTAAATGGTGAGCAACAGCTCGTGCTAACAGACGGTAAACGTTACGAAACAGATGGCACAACGCCTGCACTTAACTTAACAGAATTTGATGGTTACAGCGTACAAATACGAGAACAAGAAATAGAGCACCAACGCCGTAAATTAGAGGCTGTGCCTACTAATCAATTACTCGCCATTAATACTCCTGAATCTATTGCTCAATGGCAGTGGCGACTCGCTATTCCATTATCAATTCCGTTACTTACCTTACTGGCAGTACCGCTAAGTGTGGTTAATCCTCGCCAAGGTAAATTTGCAAAACTAGTGCCTGCTATAAGCTTGTACTTAGGCTATTTTATTTTACTAAATGCCGCTAAATTTGCAGTTGAAGATGGCAAAATTCCGCCTTCAATTGGCTTGTGGTGGATTCACCTAAGTGCCTTGTTTATAGGTGGATTATTAATTATAAAAGGGCGGCCGCTGGGCGCTTGGCTTAAAGCCGTTGTAACTAAGCGGGAGTTAGGCTCATGATGAAAACGCTTGATTGGTATTTAGGCCGCAGTATTTTACAAACTACCGGCTTTGCATTGTTGGTACTTGTTGGTATTAGCACCTTAATTAAGTTTATCGACCAGCTAAAGTCGGTAGGGCGTGGCAGTTACGATTTAATGACCGCAATGCTTTACACGCTTTACACAATACCTGGCGATTTAGTGGTGTTTTTTCCGATGGCTGCGCTAATTGGTGGCTTAACGGGGTTGGGGGCACTTGCCTCAAACAGTGAGCTGGTAGTGATGCAAGCGGCTGGTATGTCGCGCTTACAAATAATTGGCTCTGTAATGAAAACGGCTATATTTATGGCTGTATGCATGATGGCACTTGGCGAATGGGGTGCACCTGAAGCGCAATTACACGCCAAAGAAATGCGTAACCAAGCAATACATGGCGGCGATGTATTTAACACACAAAAAGGTGTATGGGCTAAAGACGGCAGCAATTTTATTAATATTGAAGATGTTGACGAAAACGGCAGGCTCAACGGGGTACACATGTACCACTTTGACAAATCGTTAGAGCTTACCCAAATCACTAAAGCAAAAGATGCACTGAGCCGAAAAGAAGGCTGGCTACTTCGTGATGTAAATAAGGTTATTATTACGAGCGAAAAAACCACAACAGAGCAACTACCAGAAGAGTTTTACCCTTCACAATTGACCGCTGAAAAGTTAGGGGTTGTTTCGGTAAAACCAGAGTCACTTTCATTTACTGGGCTTTGGTCGTATTTAACTTACTTAGAGCAAAACGAACAAGACACCAGTACCTACGAGCTCGCTCTGTGGCGTAAGCTTATGCAGCCTGTATCTGTAGCGGTAATGCTGCTGGTGGCGCTCTCGTTTATATTTGGCCCGCTGCGTACCGTTACTATGGGCGCACGTATTATTATGGGTGTTGTAACGGGGATCGTGTTTCATTTAACTAATGAAATATTTGGCCCTGTAGTTATGGTTTACCAAATACCTGCCATTATAGGTGCGGTATTGCCCAGTATTATATTTATAGGCTTTGCGACATATTTGATGAATAAACGGGTATAGAGTACCTATTCAAAGCATTAAAAAGGGTGACCAGTAGTCACCCTTTTTGCTTTTTAATTACCAGTTTTGGAAAGCTGGTATTAATCAAGCTCACTATAAATACGTCTGTTTTCTTCTTTAGTAAGTGCAATAACTTCTGTTTTAGAGATGTAATCTTGCAGTGCTTTTTTGTTTTTAAAATCGACTAACACCACCAAATTACCTAGACCGAGTAAAGCGCTAACGCTGCGGATAATTGATTGCGGCCAGCTAATTAAATTACCTTCAAGAGTTTGTACTTTTAAACGCCATGCACGCATGCCAATGGTTTGCCCGCTTTTAGTCCAAAAGTAGCCAAAAAATACTAAGCTAACAATAATTAAAAGAGCGGTACGAATACCCGAAAGAAGATTTGAATTTTGAATAAATGCAGATACATCCTCTGCGCCATTTAAACTAATTACATCGAGAGAAATAAGCCCCTGTACTGCAAATAAATACAGCACTACAGTTAACATCGCAAACGCAATAATGGCTAACGTATCGTAGACCAACGACGCAAAACGGCGCCAAAAACCAGCACGTGGAAACTCACCCGACATAAATACACTCTCACTATTAATATGCGAGCTAGTTTAACAAAAAAGCTTACAAATACTAAGACATGTTAATGTTTAGAGAGAATTGATTTTATTGCTGTAAATTACTACCTACGGAGGGGAATGAAAAAGACCCTACTATTTACAGTAAGGCCTTTTAATTTATAGCGAGTTTAACCTAGCTTTATGGCAAGGTATTTTATGTCGTCACCACTTATTTGCGGTAAAAAATAAATATCGCCGTATTTAAAATACTGCTGTGAGTTAATTATTACGGCCTGTGCTGTCTTAGGCAATGAATCGTAAGTTTGGCCCAAGCTATAGTCATTCACATTACCCACTTTTATTGCCTGATTAAGGCGAGTTGATGGCTCATCAACAACCGTATAACCATTATTATCTGCAATGTAGTACACATTTTGATAAGTGTAGTAAGTCGTATTATGGTGTTTAAAATGCCTGTAATTTCTTGGTAGCGTATTTATACGCAGGCCTCTAGGTGGTTTAACAACATGGTAGCCTCTTTTAGCTTTACGGTAATAAAGGCCGTCGTTAAACGTAAACGAAATACCATTAAATCTGATTGATGCGCTATTGCGTGGTAAATGGTTTATAAATCGATTTTGTCTGTAAGGGACTGAATTATGATGGCTTGTTAAGTAGTTATATTTTCGCTGGTTGTAGCGGTGTAGTTCACGCTTTTCCTGTTTGTACTTAGCAAGTTTACGTTTTTCTTGCTTACGGTCTTCTCGTTTTTCTTTTTTATGCTCAATACGCTGCTTTTTTTCATGGCGGCGTTCATCGCGTTTATATTCAACACGTTTGTCGTGATCGCGTTTAAAGCTTTTATCATTCTCTCGCTCGTTTTGTGCTCCAAGCGCAGAGCCTGATACTGCGCCAATGGCGAGCAGGGCAGGTAGTAAAAAAGTAAGTTTCATAGTATTGCCTCGTTTATGTTTTTACATAACTGGGTTCAATACTAGCGGCTCAAACTGAATGTTAACTGACATACAACAGCAAACGGAGTTATGCTTACAGCTTTTTACATTTTACTGACGGTTCTTGACATAATCTCTAGTTTTTGACGATTTTAGGAACGTTTTAATACACCAAAATGATTAGGGCGTGTTGATCTTTGTGGTATGAAAAACAAACAGCATGAAGATAAGGTATAATTGAATTCGCCAGAAAACTTTACAC